>NZ_SMLA01000013.1:0-127315 GCF_004349225.1 Saccharopolyspora karakumensis | reverse complement strand
GCATACGGGAGACTTAGTGGTGAATGAATCCAATGCTGAAACGATGTGTGCCGGGGACCAAGGAGGGACCGCACGGTCAGCACGGTCTGCACGTGGAAGGCGCAGATCCACAACTCTCACGCCGCCAGCGCGGTCCAGGGGTCGGGGACCAGGCGGGGACCGCACGGTGTGCACGGTCCCCGCGTGAGCTTTGCGGAACCACAGCCCTCGTGCCATCAGACTCGCCTGACCAGGCAAAACACCGGCGCGGGAGTACTGGGGGTCGAGGGGTCGTGGGTTCGAATCCCGCCGTCCCGACCGGTGAGATGGTTTCCGCGGGTCATAGCCTGTGGGGGCCCTCTTTTTCTGTTCTTGTTCTGCTTCCTGTGGTCAAGCATGCCGCTCATGGACACCTTGACTACGGAGATTTGGAATGGCAGTTCTTGATCTTGGTTCTCTCGGAGGGCGTGTCGACGGTCTGGTCCGGATACCTGCGCGACAGGGACCGCAACCTGCGTTCTGTGAACCATCCCGAGACCACCCGCTACAACTATCTGCTGGCAGCCGCGCAGCTGGCTCGCTACCTCGGTGAGCACTCTCCGGACCCGGACGCCGACGACGCTGCCGAGGACCCGGCCGAGGTCACTCGCGATCACATCGAGGCGTTCTAGGCCTGGATGATCGAGATCCGCTCGGCGGCGACCGCGGTGAACAAGCACAAGGCGCTGCGGGTGTTCTTCGGCTGGCCGATGAACGACGAACGCGAGATCGACCGATCTCCAATGGAGCGGGTCCGCAAGCCCGCGACACCCGCCATGCTGATTCCGGTGATCGAGGGTGATGTCACCTCACAGCTGCTGGCGACCTGCTCCGGCGGCCGGGACTTCCTGAGCCTGAGGGATCAGGCGATCATCCGCCTGTTCGCCAACACGGGAGCTCGCTTGTCCGAGGTCGCTTCGCCGCCCCTCGACGATCTCGATCTCAAGACCGAGTCCGAGACCGAGACCGTGGTAGCGCAGGACGTTCTGAACCGCAGTGCCGCGAAGGTGCCCGCAGGTATGGACTCAACGCACGTGCAGTCTTGGGACCCATGCGGACACGGCGTTCTTTACCGCCCTTGCCTGGTAAACCAGTGAATCCGTGTTCCAGTCGATGTCGTCCACGCGCAGATTAGCCACTTCGGGCAGTCGTGCCCCGGTGTTGCAGTACAAGCGAATCATCGCCTGGTCACGAAGATTCATGAATCCAGATCCCTTACACGATTCCAACAACCGCGTTGTGTCATCGGTACTGATGACGGGGGCCAGCTTCGGCGGCGGCTGCGGTGGACGAACCCCATCCACAGGAGACCGCTCCACAGCCTGCTCATCCTCGGCCAACCACTGAAAGAACTGCTGCAGGCACTTGTGCTTGTTGAGAGCAGTTGCAGCCGGAGGAGTCTCGATCGCCCGAAACTGGAAGGACTCCACATCCGCACGCGAGATATTCGCCGTGCCCTTGCGAGCTGGACCACCGCGAGCAGGTAGTTGTACCGGGTCGTTTCGGACGCCCTTCTCCTGCGGAGCCATTGCTGACCCGCCCCAAACGCTTCATGCGCCCAGCGGAGCAGCTTGACTGCGATTCGGCGGTTCTGGACTTGGTCGCACGATGCGTGCGGCTCACTGCATGCCCAGCACGACTCTCCTGGTCGACGTCTCTTGCGCGGGTGCACCTCAGAGTCTCATGCCATGAGTCCCGCTGAGACTAGTGCTCCAGCGTCACTTTGTGATCTCTGCTGGCGCTGCACAGGACCGTCACGTCGTGGCTTGGCAGAGGGATGTGAGCCATCCACGTTGCGGTAGGTCGTGATCTGCCGGGCTTTCGCCGGGAAATCCATGCTGGCTCGTCACGACAAGAACGGGGTCGGACACCCGAACGAGTGAACGTTTCAGCGGCCATTTTCCCCCCTCACTCGCCCACGCAGTCCGGAGAGCTGCGCGTTTCGTCCCTCTCGACGGTACTTGCCTGATCGGTGGTGACGGCGGTCCACAAAGCCTTGCGGAGTTTCCTTTCCTAGCCTGTTGGCAAGGTTCTCGAACGCGTACGACCGAGCAACGCTGGAGACCGCATGGCTGGGGTGTCACCTGACTGTTCCGACGACGACACCGCGCGTGCGTCCGGTCATGACGCGCGCGAGGCGGACAGCCCGCGGCTGGCGGAGTTCAACTTCAGCCTGTTCGGCCCGAGGTCTCTGGGTGCGGTCGACGACTCCACGCTCACCGATGTGCTCGAAACCGGGCTGCGCACGTCGTCGAAGCCAGCTCGGTGGACCGTGAGCAAGGGCGGCACCTGGTGCACGGTGGCACCAGGCAGCGCGGTCCAACGCTCCCAAGGCTGGAAGCTGCACGTCTCGGCAACCCTTGCCTCGGCACAGGATGTCCTGACCCGTTCCCTGCCAGTGCTGCTGGAATCCGAGTCGGCCTTCAAATTTGCTCGCACGCCGGACCATGTCGCGTTGCTCAACGACCGCCACACCTCACGTGGCCACTCCGGGAAGTTCCTGACGATCTACCCGGCCAGCGACGATGAGGCAGTCCGGCTGGCGGCGGAACTTCACGAAGCGACGGACGGACTGGCGGGTCCGCGTGTGCTGTCGGACCGGCCGTACTCGCCGGGAAGTTTGGTGCACTACCGGTACGGCGCCTTCATCGAACAGAGGCGTTTCTCCAACGACGGCTTCTACGCGTGGGTGATCGAGGACCCGGACGGCAATCCGGTGGAGGACCGCCGGGCCGGGAAGTACTCCCCGCCGCCGTGGGTTTCGTGCCCGTTCCCCAACGCCCCGGATCCGGCACTACGCCAGGCGGACCGCAGCGACAAGCACGCTGCGCAAGGCGGCGTGCTTGTCGGCAAGCGATTTCTCGCTCGCGAGGCGATCCGGCACACCAATCGCGGTGGCGTCTATCGGACGACCGACACCCACACCGGCAACGCCGTGATCGTCAAGGAGGCACGGCCGCACGTCGGGGCGGACCGCACCGGACGCGACGAACGAGACCGGCTGCGGGCCGAGGCCCACGCGCTCGAGCTGGTCGCGCCACTGGGCTTGGCTCCCCAGGTGCTCGCGCTTTTCGAGCAGAGCCAGCACCTGTTCCTAGCCGAGGAGCTGGTACCGGGCGTGTCCCTTCGCGAGTGGATCCCCGGACAGATCCGCTCGGGCGGCTGGCGGCGTGATATCCCGCAAGCTCTCACGATGACCGGAAGGGTCGCGGCTCTGCTGGAATCCGCCCACGGCGCTGGTCTGATACTGCGGGACTTCAACCCCAGCAACATCATGGTGCTGCCCGACGGACAGCTCAAGCTGATCGACCTGGAGCTCGCCGTGCCCACCGGCGAGAAGGATGACGCACCGCTGAAGGTGGGCACCCCCGGCTTCAGCGCCCCGGAACAGTTCCACGGTGAGTCCCCGAACGAACGGGCCGACTACTTCAGTCTCGGCGCAACGCTCTGCTTTCTCGTCTTCGGCAACGTACCCGGCATGATCGAAGGCGTTACCGGGGAGCCGTACCCGCAGCACGGCTTGGCCGAGTGGCTGGACGTCCGGTGGGAACCCTCCGGCCTGCCCGACGACCTGCGGAGGCTGATCCTCGAACTGATGCATCCCGACCCGCGCAGGCGCCCGGAACCCGCGCGGGTCAACCAGGTGCTCGCCACTGCGAACGGGGCCGCAGCGCGGAATGCCTGGCAGTCACGGGCTGGCACCTCCCAACCGAGGCTCGACGACCAGTGCTGGCAGCACGCCGTCGACGGCGTTGTCGGTCACCTGCTGAGCTCGATGACACCCGATGCGCAAACGCTGTGGCCGGTGTCGTGCGCCCACGGCGCGCCCGATCCGTGCAGCGTGCAGCACGGCGCCGCAGGTGTTCTCGGCGTGCTCACCCGTTGCCTGCAGGTCGGTGCTTCCGGCGACCCGGGACTGGGGCCTGCGGTGACCGCCGCAGGCGACTGGATCGCACAGCGGTTGCCGGCCGATGACCAACGGCCGCCCGGCTTGTACTTCGGTGAGGCGGGCATCGCGTGGTCACTGTTCGAGGCAGGCGAACAGCTCGGCGCGGACCGGCTGCGGACTGAGGCGCTCAAACTCGCCATCGATCTTCCCGTGTCCGTGACGAACCCGGACATCACTCATGGAACCGCGGGAATCGGGCTGACGTTGCTGCACCTGTGGTCGCTCACCGGCGACGAGGAACTGCTCCGGAAAGCGAACCGGTCGGCCGACGAACTCGTGCTCAGCGCGTCCGAGGAAGCCGACGGTGTCAGCTGGGGAACACCGGCCGAGCACCACTCACATCTGGCGGGCCGCCGGTACTACGGCTTTGCCCACGGCACGGCGGGAGTGGGTTACTTCCTGCTGGCCGCCGCACTCGCGACCGGCCGCGAAGACCTGATGACACTGGCGGTACGCACCGGCGACACGTTGATCGGCCACGCGATCGTCGACCGCGAGGTGGCCCAGTGGGGTGCGGGATCGAATGATGCCGCGACCGCCCCGCACTGGTGTCACGGCGCGTCCGGCATTGGGACCTTCCTGGCACGGCTGTTCCGCGTCACGGGCCACCAGCGCTTCGGCAGCTACGCGAGCATGGCCGCCCGCGCCGTCATGGAGCACTCGGCACGCGCCGGGCTCGCGCAGTGCCACGGGCTAGCGGGCAACGGGGACTTCCTCCTCGACATGCAGGAAGCGACCGGCGCTGGCATCTACGACGGCATGGCGCACCAGGTGGCGCGGCTCGTCCACAGCTGCCGAACACACCACAACAGCCGCGTGGTGTTCCCCGACGAACGCGGTGGCCTCACCAGCAGCTGGGGCGATGGCATGACAGGTGTGCTCGCCTTCCTGCTGCGCCTGCGATACCGCACGCCACGCATGTGGATGGCTGACGAACTCCTGCAACCCAGTAGGCCGACGTGAGCACGAACGGACCGGCAGGGACTGAGCTCTCCGCGCGCATGGGGTTCGCCTTCTCCCCGCGCGGGCTCCGCGCCGCGTCCGTGGGCGTGGCGGGAGACACCGCCCTGCTGGAGAGCTGGCAGCTCGGCGCTGGGGAGGTCGTCCAGAGGCAGATCGCTGGTTTCGCTGTCGGTCGGGCCACCAGGCTGCTCCCGCTCGACGACGGCTCACTGGTGCTGTGGCAACAGTGCGGGTCACAACGCCACGAGATCACGATGTACCCCGCAACCGCTGAGGGGATACCCGGAACGGATGGGCACAGGCTTGGCTCCCTAACCGCGCTCGGCGGTTATTTGCTGCCGGGCCCCGTTGGATGGTCCGCGCCCGGGCTTGCCGTCACCGTGGACGATGCGGATCGATCGACGATCTGGCGGCTCGGCGATGCGCCACCGGGGATCGAACGGATCGTCCGGCTGCCCGGCCTGCTCTCCGGGGGTGCGTGGATCGATGAGGCAGGCCGGGCACTGGCCATCAACCAGACTCCGCGCGGCGGCCGGCAGCACGGGATCGTCGTCGATCTCAGCGACGGCAGCTGGCGGCGCACTTGGTTCATGTCGGAGGCGAGCACGGACCAAATCCTGCTCTGCTCCCCCGCAACACGACTGCTGGTCGTGAGCAGCAACGCGTCGGGCGAGCCCCGGCTCGGCTGGGGCGTCCTCGGTCAGCCGACGGTGCACTTCCCCGAGGTCCTGCACCGCCGGGGATATCCGAGACATCCGCTGGCCGTTGACGATCGAGGTGAGCGGGTGCTCGTGCACGAGCGGGCGGGGGCTGTCTCACGGCTGTTCGTCTACACACCAGCCAACGACAGCCTGACTCCGCTGGACAGTCCGCGCGGGATAGTCAGCTCCCCGGCCTGCTGGGCCGGAGACGTCGTTCGTGTCCCGTTCTCACAGCCCGCGCATCCCCGCACCCTCGCCACCCTTCGGTTCGATGACCGGAGTGCCGCGAAGCCTGCCTGGTCGCTGCACCAGGCGACGACGAGCAGCTGCGCGAGCGCCGACGCCGAACTCGTCGAGCTGGACGGCGCAGCGGGACCGATCGAAGCGATCGTCTACGGCGGAACGGGCTGGCGATACCGCGAACGGCTCGTCGTTGCCCTGCACGGCGGACCGTTGTCCGCGTGGGGTTTCGAGTTCGATCCGCTGTTTCACTCCCTCGCCTCCGCAGGCATGACGGTGCTCGCACCCAACTGCCGGGGCAGCACCGGCTACGGCGAGGAGCACCTGCGCTCCGCACTGGGCAAGTGGGGAGGCCCCGATCTCGACGACGTCCGGCACCTGTGCGCCCGCCTGGAACGGGATCGCCGACGCAGCGGGCTGCCGGCTCCGATCGTGCTGGGCGTCAGTTACGGCGCCTATCTCGCGCTGCTGGCAGCATGCGCCGATCCGGACAGCTGGTCCGGTTGCGTCGCGCTGGCACCGTTGTTGTCCCCGGCTGCGCTGAACGCCGACGCCGCCGACGCGGTTCGCGACCGCATCGGCGAGCTCGGCGGGCTGGACGAGAACCAGCAGCAGGGCGACGTGCTGAGCCTCTGCGCGTCGCTTCGAGCTCCGCTGCTGCTAGTCCACGGCCGCAGGGACGAACACATTCCGGTGCGTCAGTCGCGGATACTGCACCGCCGCCTGCTGGAGCTGGGGCGGCACGCGGGCACGGACCTCGACTACGTCGAACTCGACACCAATCACGCCGGCGTGGTGGCCGACTGGCCCTCGGAGCTGCTGCGCAGGATAAGACGCTTCTGCCTCACCCGCACCGCAACGACGGGCGGGATGCGGCAGGAGGCTCCAGTAGCAACTCACGTGGGAAGGGGGTGAACACGATGGAGCTCGAGGACTTCGACATGGTCGCCTCGCTGCAGGAGCTGCCTGAGACGGACCCGATCGAGATCGACGGGATTCAGCTAGGCAGCGGAGGGACCTGCGCGTGTATCGGCCTGCTGACGGCGCTGAACACCATCTGTGTCGGCGTTTCGTGTAGCTGACCGGCGGGGGCCCGGTGTTCCCGCCCGCTGGTACCGGGCGGGAACACCGGTTCCTGAGCGCGGTGGAGGCATCGCCTCTCCGCGCCCCGTCTGCGTGCTCGCCACGGTAGCGGAAACAGGGGATCTCACGAATGGAGCTTCGTGGACTCGCCCGGATGCTGCGGCACCAGGGCAACACCGACGCGCTGCGCGCCAGCGGCGGTCGGCTCTTGCGATCCACGGCTGGTCAGTCCCGCTGGATGCTGGCCACGGTGGCTCTGACCACCGTTGTCCAGGTCGTCACGGCGGTGCTCACTCCGGCCGTCATCGGCTCCGCGATCGACGCGGCCATACGCGGCGGTGATCTCGGCGCAGCGCTCGGGCGCCTGGTGCTGGTGGTAGGCGTCACCACGGTGGCCATGGCGGTGGACGACCTCGTCAGCTCCTATTTCGGCAGCGCAGTGACTGCGGCACTCCGGCATCGGCTGATCGGCCACGTGCTGTTGCTGGGCGTCGGCGGCCCCCGCCGGTTCCCGGCTGGCGAGGTGTTGTCCCGGCTCACCGAGAACGCCGCCAGCCCAGCCAGCTTCTTCCCCTCCCTGATATCGGTGCTCGCCACGCTGATGACCACCGTCGGCGCGGTCGCCGGGCTGGTGCTGATCGACCTGCGCCTGGCGATCACCTTTCTCGTCGGCGTCCCTTTCGCCGCGCTGCTTCTCCGCCGGTTCGTGGCCAGGGCCGGTGACTCGCTGCAGCGGTACCAGCATCTCCAGGCGACGATCGCGACCCGGCTCCTCGACGCGCATCAAGGTGCACGCACCATCCGCGCTAGCGGGACCGTCGAGCGCGACATCGACCGCGTGGTGCAACCGCTGAAGGAGTTGCACGAGAGCGGCCGGCGCGTCTGGGAGGCTCAGCGCGGCATGAGCTGGCAGTTGACCTTGCTGGTTCCGATGCTGCAGGTCGCCGTGCTCGCCGTCGGCGGGTCGGCGCTGAGCACGGGGGACATCACCCCGGGCGAGCTGGTTGCCGCATCCTCCTACGTCGCGCTGGCCGCTGGTGTGGTTGGCGTGCTCGACGCCGCGGTCGCGATGGTGACCTGTCAGATCGGGGCCGGACGGGTGGCTGAGGTTCTGGACACGACACCGGCCATTACCACGCCCGAGTGCTCTGCCCCGCTCCCACCTGGTCGAGGCCACCTGGAGCTGCGAGGCGTCTGCGTCCGGGAGGACACGCGGCTGGTCCTCGACCACGTCGACCTGACGATCCCGGCCGGCACGAGCGTGGCCATCGTAGGCCGGTCCGGTACGGGCAAAACCGCGCTGACGTCGCTGGTGGGGCGGTTGCGGGATCCGGACGAAGGCGTGGTGCTGCTCGACGGCACCGACGTGTCCGAGGTCGAACTCCCGGTACTGCGGCGTGCCGTCACCTACGCGTTCGAACGGCCCGCCGTGCTCGGCGACACCATCGCGGACATGATCAGCTACGGGCAGGAACAGGTGTCCCTTGCCGCTGTGGAGCGGGCGGCGGCGTTGGCCCAAGCCGCCCAGTTCATCGGCCTGCTGCCCGACGGCTATGACACGCCGCTGGCCCGCGCCCCGATGTCGGGCGGCGAACTGCAGCGCCTCAGCTTGGCGCGTGCGGTCCTCCGGGACGCACGGCTGGTGGTGCTCGACGACGCGACCAGCAGCCTCGACACGGCCACCGAGGTCAAGGTCGCAGAGGGACTGCGGCGGGCATGGACCGAGCGGACCTCGCTGGTGATCGCGCACCGAACCGCCACCGCCGGTCGTGCTGACCTGGTGGCATGGCTCGAGAACGGCCGCATCCGGGCCCTGGCGCCGCACCACGTGCTCTGGTCCGAGCCCGGCTACCGCGCGGTTTTCGCCGCCACTGAGGACGACTCCGGCACGCGAACTCCGGAGCCCGTCGCGATCACCGAGATCGACACGGCGGTGCAGCAGTGATGCTCGTCAGCGGAATGCGTTTGCTGCACCAGCACATCCGGCCGCACCAGCGCGCGTTGCGGCGGGTGGTCGCGTGGTCGGCCCTGGAAGCTCTGCCCACCTTCGTCTCGGGTGTGCTGATCGCCAAGGCGATCGATGACGGCTTCCTCGCTGGCCGGTCGTCCGCGGGGTTCGCCTGGCTCGCCGCCATGGCGGGTCTGTGGATCGTCAGCGCCTTCGGAACTCGCCAGGTGTATCCGTGGCTGATCCTGAGCGTGGAACCGCTGCGCGACTCGATGGTCCGAGCTGTGATCACCGCATCGCTGCACCGGGCGATGCGCGGGGAGCGCGACGTGACAGGTTCCAGCGTTTCGCAGATCACCGAGCAGGTGGAAGCGGTCCGGGTGCTGCTGTCCACCATGCTGCGCAACATGCGGCAGGTGGTCGCCGCAGGAGTCGCCGCCCTTGCTGGCCTGGCGGTGCTCTCCACGACGTTGGCCGCGATCGTCAGCGGGTTCGTTGTGCTCGCGATGACCCTGTTCGTCGTCGTGCTCCGATCCCTGTTCCTGCGCTACCGCGTGGTGGTTCTGCGCAGCGAACAGGTCGGGAACGTGGCTGCTCCGATCGTGTCGGGCATCCGCGATGTCGCCACCCAGGCCGCCGAGCCACGCGCAGCCGCCGACGTCGCGGACGCCATCGAGGAGCAAGCGGAAGCACTGCGCGGGTTCGCGCGGACCCGAGTCCTGCGACTGCTCGTCGTGACGCTCGGCGTGCATCTGCCGCTGATCTCACTGGTGGCGCTCGCCCCGTGGTTGCTCTCGTCGCAGATGCTGACCACCGGTGCACTGGCCGGCGGAGTCATATATGTCGCGGGCGGCCTCCAGTCCGCGGTGATGTTCCTGGTCAATGCGGGCAGCACGTTGCTCGTCAGCCTCGGGGTCGTGCTGGATCGCCTCGCTGAGGTGTGCGCCGACGAGCCGTCAACGACACCTGCCCGCTCGTCGGCGTCCCCGCTGGACGGCTACAACATGCGCTTGCAGCGGGTCACGTTCGGCTACTCGCAGCACGCACGGCCCGTGGTCCACGACCTCAGCATCGACGTTCCGGAGGGCACCCACCTCGCCGTCGTCGGGCCCAGCGGGGCGGGCAAGTCCACCCTGGCGAACCTGCTCGCCGGCCTCACCGAACCGCAGCACGGACAGATTCTGCTCGACGGTGGCGAACTCGGACGCATCGACGAACAGCAGCTGCGGCGGGAGATCGCACTCATCCCGCAGGATGCGTATGTTTTCGCTGGCACGGTGCGGGAAAACCTCACCTACCTGCGACCTGACGCCACCACGGAAGCCCTCGCCGACGCGGTTGCCGCAGTGGGCGCTGGGGAAACGCTGGCCCGGCTCGGCGGTTACGAGGCGACGATTCCGGCAGGCGGGGAAGGGCTGTCCCCCGCCGAACGACAACTGATCGCCCTGGCCCGCGTCCACCTCTGTCCCGCCCGGATTGTCATCCTCGACGAGGCAACGTGCCACCTCGACCCTGCGGCCGAGGCGCTGGCCGAGCACGGCTTCGCCCGGCGCCCTGGCACGCTGATCGTCATCGCACACCGGATCAGCTCAGCCGAACGGGCCGACCGCATTCTGCTTTTCTCTGGCACCACGCCAGAAGTCGGGACGCACGACGACCTTCTTGCACGCAGTGACCTCTACGCCGAACTCGTGGGCTACTGGCGTGACGAACACCGGGCCCGCCACACCGACGAGGTCGAGCCAGAAGCCTCCCCGCATCCCTGAATGTCCGCTGCTGGGCGGCGTAGACCCGGCCTGACACCGGGACGTTCGTCGACGGCGAGGGCCCCGTTCCCTGGGTGGTGGGGTGGTTCGGTCGGGAGTTCTTTTGCAGGATGGCGTGCTGTCGTAGTTCGTGTTCGAGGTGGTTTCCTCCGTCTCGTCTGCCGGAGAGGCGGGTGGTGAACACCATCCCGTCGTCGGTCAGCAATGCGGCTGGGACTCCGTGTGCCGCAGTGGTTTTGCGGAATGCCGAGAGCACGATGGGAGTGGTCATCAAGCCAGGTCAGGATATCGGTGTCCCGGCCATCGGCCAGCCGGTGATGGGTGAATTCGGATTGCCAGGTTTCGTTGGGCTGTGAAACCTCGAACCGGGGTAGGAGCTCTTGGGCCGCTTGCTCGGTTCGGGGGTCACTGCGGCGTGGGTGCCCGTCGTGGCGAGGCTCCGTTAAAGCAGGTCGCCGCCGATTTCGGGATCTCGACCGGTTGCCTGGCCAACTGGATGCGTGCCGCCGAGGTCGCCGAGGGAACCCGTGACGGTGTGACCCGTGAGGAGTCGGCTGAGCTGCGGGAACTCCGCAAGCGCAACCGGCTGCTCGAGCAGGAGGACGAGGTCCTGCGCAAAGCCGCGGCCTATCTCTCCCAGGGTGCTCTGCGGGGAAAAATGGTGTTCCCGCTCGTCCGTGACCTGGCCGCCACCGACGCCCGCATTCGGGTGCCGGTAGCGGTGACGTGCAGGGTGCTGGGCATCTCCCGGCAGGCCTACTACCAGTGGCAACGTGACCCGGTCTCACAACGGGACTGGGACGACGCCCACCTGATCAACGCCGCACTCGAGATCCACGCTGATGATCCGACCGAGGGGTATCGGTTCGCCACCGACGAACTCGCCCAGCGTGGCTTTGCCGCGTCGGAGAACCGGCGCGAAGAGTCGCCGGTGTTGGTGCCGTAATCCCCGTTCGTTACCAACACCGGTTTCCAACCGGCCTGCCCAGCGCCCCGCCACCCCGACAACCCGGCCGGCCCAGTCAATTCACCGAATTCGGAGGTTCCTGTGGACGCAACTGTTTCGTTCGTGTGGTTGGAAATCACGGGCAGGTGCCAGCTCGAATGTCGGCACTGCTATGCCGAATCCGGCCCCGCGGGCGACCACGGCGGAATGACCGATACCGACTGGCGGAGGGTGATCGACGAAGCCGCCGAGGCCGGGGTGAAGATGGTGCAGTTCATCGGCGGCGAACCGACCCTGCACCCGTCGCTACCCGCCCTGATCGACCACACGCGTACGCGCGGAATCGAGGTCGAGGTGTTCTCGAACCTGGTGCACGTCCGGCTGGCGTTGTGGGAAGTTTTCGCGCAACCGGGCGTGCGGCTGGCGACGTCGTACTACTCGACCGACGCTGCCGAACACGCGCAGATCACCAAGCGGCAGACCTACGCGCGCACGAAGGCCCAGCCCGCAACAGCGCCGACGCTACCGAACCCTGTTGGTATGCAGCCGCCGCTTCCGGCCTCCTGAAAGCCTGCCTCCGCGTGCGTCGACGTGCGGTCACCATCGCCGCTGCACTGAGCTAGAGCGTTGTTACTGTATGTCGTCTTGTTGTCCGAACCTTTCGGTTGAATCGGGCAAAACCAGGTATTCGAACACGTAGAAACCGCGAGGTGTGGTCACGCTGCGTGCTGAAGTGTGGGTGCGTGATCCCCGAACATAGGAACGAATCCCAGAACCCCGAATATAACGATCATTCCCGTGGGCAAGTACCGGTAGCGCGGCACTTCCGGGAGAGGGACGCGCCGTACCTGACCGCGATCCGCGACAAGCTCCCCGAACTGGTTGCTCGCGCAACGCGGAGGCGTGCAGCGCAGGCCGGTGTGGCAGTCGCTGCTGTCGGTGTGATCGGTCTGTTGGTGGGCTGCGGCACCTCCGGCCAATCGGAGCCGGAGGTGCAGGATGCCGCGTTGCAAGCTCCGATCCAAGCCCCATCGGTCCCGCAGCAGCAGGCTGACTCGGCCAAGCCAGAGCCGCAGGCGGCCCAACCTGCTCCCGCCGTCCCTGAGCAGGAACCGGCGGCTGCTCCGGCTGCGCCCGATACGCAGGCCGAGCCCGAAGCGCCGCCGGGACCGCCGGTCGAGGGGATCGATGTGTCCAACCACAACGGTGACATCGATTGGAAGCAGGTCGCAGCCGACGGCAAGAAGTTCACCTTCGTGCTGGCGACTGACGGCACCAGTTTCACGAACCCGCGCTACGGCGAGCAGTACCACGGGGCCAAGGAAGCGGGCCTGATCGCTGGTGCCTACCACTTCGCCAGGCCCGGTTCGTCCTCTGCTGAGGAGCAGGCCGAGCGGTTCTTGAAGACGGCTGATTACCAGGCTGACGGCAAGACCCTCCCGCCGGTGCTGGACCTGGAGGTCGATCCGAAGGCCGGTGGTTGTTACGGGCTGTCGGTCGACCAGATGCAGCAGTGGACCAAGACGTTCAACGAGAAGGTCAAGGAGCGCACTGGCAAGGACGCGATCATCTACGCCAACCCGTCGTTCTGGCGGGAGTGCATGGGTAGTACGGACGCCTTCGGGAACCACGCGCTGTGGCTGGCTTCCTACGATGTCGACAACCCTGCCGTGCCCAACGGTTTCGGCGACTGGGACTTCTGGCAGTACACCAGCAAGGGCAAGGTCGCTGGCATCAACACCAACACGGACCTCAACAAGTACAAGGAAGGTCTCGCTCGCCTGGAGCGCTTGGCGCGCTGAGTCCTGAAAGGCCGAATCGCGGAATGAGAAGCTCCGCGGGGAGCGGGCCGCTGGGAACTCTGGCGGCCCGCTTTGTCGTGCGCTAGTTGTCCGCGAGCGTCGAGGTGGGATAAAGGCTGGTGTGGGGGCGGGTTCAGCAAATGCGACCATCACGATCGCTCCCGCGCCCGTCTGCGGGGAGTGTTCCTGGCCCCTCAGCGACGGGCGGGCATCGTGCGCTGCGCTGAATCGGGCAGGTGGAGGCCTGCTCGTGGTCGCCTTGGCTGCCGGATGGTGCTCGGGCCCGCTATGCCACTGCTGGACATCCGGGCCTGGCGCGGCGAGAGCGGCGCTTGAACGCTCTGGATTCCGCTTTCGCGCGGCGAGTTTTCACGGCAACGGTGATCTGCCGGTTGCTTCCAGTGCTTCCCTACGGCGTGGTCAACTACGGCGCCGGTGTGACCCAGGTGCGCTTGCTGGGGAGCCGACCTCAACCCAGACGATCTCCCGCTGCACACACACCGCAGAAGCTGATTGCAGCCAACCTCCCTTGCAAACCCAGTCGAGGCATTTCAGAGGACAGGGTGCCTGCGCTCCCCGGCTGAGCCTGGTTCTGCCTGGAGTAGTCACAACTGAAGACCGGAGGCACCGTGCGCATTCGCTACTACTCACCGCGACGCCGTCGGCTCGCTTCCCCGGCCGAACAGAAAGCCGCGGCACAGGGGGTGCGGCTGCCCGCTGCTCGGGTTCATCGTCCTCGCGGCCTTTGGCAGTTGTGTCGGCGGCACGACCAACCAGCCGTCGGACCCGAGCTCGCCGTACGACTCTTCGCCGATTCCCGGCCGCGTCGACTCCGACCGCCCACCGCAGGTGGAACCGGGCAGCTATCCGTCCCCCGTTTACGACGGGAGGACGTCGACCCCTTGTGAGCCCTGCGCGAGGTCGGCTGTCTTCCAGTGTTGATCTCCGGTGTCGGTGGCGGCGAGCAGTTGCTCGCCGGACGAGCATCGAGCCGCGGTCTAGCCTCGGCTCCGAGCTTTGCGGACGTACATGTCGCGGTCGGCGGCGTCCAGCAGCTCCACACGGGAGAGCGTCGGGAAGGTCGTGGTGGCAAGCCCGACGCTCGCCTGCAGGGAAACCCGGCAGCCTGACGCGACGACGTCGGTCTTGAGGCATTTCTCCACGCGGTCGCGAAGCGCCTCCGCCGTCGCGAGATCGGGCACGCGGCTGACCACCACGAACTCGTCTCCCCCGAAACGGGCCACGGTGTCACCGGTCCGCGCGGCGTGCAGCAGCGCGTCACCCGCCGAGATCAGGAGCTGATCGCCGACGGCGTGCCCGTGGCGGTCGTTGGTCTCCTTCAGCTTGTCGAGGTCCACCAGCATCACGGCCACCACGCCCCCGTCGCGTGGTAGTTCTGCTAGTGCGTGATCCAGCCGATCGGCCAACAGGGCGCGGTTGGCCAGCCCGGTCAGCGGATCGTGCAGGGCCAAGTGCGCGAGGTGCTCGTCTGACATGCGCCGATCACCGATCTCCTCGTACTGGCCGATTACGTACACCGGCGCGCCCTCTGGGCCTGGTACCGCGCTGACCCGGATGAGCAGCCAGACCGGGTACCCGGCCTTGTGCCGGTAGCGGGTTTCGACGCTCACCCGGTCTATGCGCCCCTCGAAGACATCGGCGAACGCCGCGCTGGCCTCTTCGTCCGGGTAGGTGAGGTCGGTGGGATCCAGGTCCACCAGCTCGTCGTGGCTGTAACCGAGCAACTCGCACAAGGCGGCGTTGACCTCTGTCCACACCCCGTGCGCGTCCAGCAAAGCCATCCCGATGGGAGCGTTGGCGAACGTCTGTTGCCATCGGTCGTTGGATTCGTGCCGCTCTGTGATGTCCTGCGCGTGGGTGACGATGCAGAGCGGACGGTCTTCGTCGTCCCGGATGACGGAGGCGGACAGGAGCAACCAGATGACCCGCCCGTCGGCGCACACGCATCGGAACTCGTGGGAGACCTCGCCCGAGGGCTCCGCGAGTACCTCGCCGATCATGTCGAGCCCCACCGCGTCGTCAGGGTGGATGTAGTGGTGGCGGTGGTGCTCGACGATCTCGTCTCGCTCGTAGCCGAGGAGCCGGCACAGGGCCCGGTTGACGTAGAGGAAGCGCCCCTCGAGGTCGAGCACCGTCATCGCGGACGCGGCCTGGTCGCACACGACCCGCCACGGAATCCGATCCTGGTCACCCGATAAGGGCATAGGCCGACCGTAGGCGGCCTCGCCCGCATGTCGAGCCAGTTCACACCTGTGAGTGACCTGCCACGGTGACGAG
Organism: Saccharopolyspora karakumensis; assembly: GCF_004349225.1. NCBI lineage: Bacteria > Bacillati > Actinomycetota > Actinomycetes > Pseudonocardiales > Pseudonocardiaceae > Saccharopolyspora > Saccharopolyspora karakumensis. The sequence continues at coordinate 111,601 of NZ_SMLA01000013.1, read as the reverse complement.
CGCGGCCGTGGTCCCGCACGGCCTGCAACATCCGATACCGGGTGGGCACGACCCCGGGGACGCGGGCGACCAGCCCGGAGCGGCGGAGTTCGTTGAGCAGCTCGTCGATGTCTTCGAGCTCGGTGCCGGCCACGGCCTCGGCCGCGGGCAGCCACCAGCCGCCGCGAAACACCGTGAGCCGGCGTTGCGGTAAGAGACGACACGTATCCGGACTGAGGGCCCCCGCAACTGCGGAGGCCCTCACCGGAACGCTTGCTCGAGTTCAACGAGCGTCTTTCGCACTTCTGAACTCCACCGATCCCAAGATTCTGGTGAGACTCAGGACTGCGAACGTCCTTGCCGTTGGACCATGCGTTCCTTTCGGGGCTGTCGTGCCATCGCCCCTTCGGCTGACCGACCCTTTCAATCGATTAACCGCACTCTCAGTACACGCCCATCCAGGGGTATACGTCAATGGGTGCAGGTCGACTCGGTTGCCGACCTGAGGGAGCGGGTGGTCTCCTTCCAGCCGCAGCCGGCCATCACCGAGGACAACCTCGTCGTCGAGATCGACACCGTCGTGTACTCCAGGTCACCGATCCGCGAGCGGCAGCCTACGAGATCACCGATTACCTGCAGGCGGTCGAACAGCTCACCGTCACCACGTTGCGCAACGTGGTCGGTTCCATGGATCTTGAACGCACCCTGACTTCACACGATACGATCAACAGCCAGCTGCGGGGCGTGCTGGACGAGGCCACCGGCTTTCTGGGTGATCCCCAGTGAGATGACCTCGGCACTAGATGCGCACTGGATGGTGTTTTCCGCGCGTTCAGCGAGGCTCTGCCGAAGTCCACCGCTGCGCGTGGAGGCGCCTCCGACGATTCGACGGCGCGCGCAGCTGAGGACGCGGCCCGAGCGGCGGAGGCCGTCGCTGAGGCCGCCGAGACGGACACCACCCACCAGATCGCCGCGCCGCGGACTGCGCCTGAAGCAGTTCCCAGACGAGTCGAACAGCGGTCGCACGGGACCAGCGAATAGCCTCGAACACATCACCAATCTGGAATAGCGTGCTGCCCTGCGACCGGGCTTGTGGTGGTCATAGTGGGCGTTGCTGGCCCGGGTACCACCAGTTCGGCGGGGGTGTTCTCCTGGTCGGGACGGTTCCGGGTCCGGGAAGGTCCGTGGGCGGGCCGCGTTCGGTGGCGGTGCGGTTGATGTCCGATGGCGCGATGATCCCGAGCAGTTGTGTGCCGGAGAAGACGAGGATGTGTCCGTCGGTGTCGGTGCCGAGTCGGGGGAGCAGCGCTGACAGCGGCTCATCGGGTCGAGCGGTCGGAATGCGGTCCATCGGCGTCGCGATCTCGCGCAGCGTGGTCGTCGAGCGTTCGGGCTGCGGTACGGCACGCATCCGGCGGAAGCTGATCGTGCCCTCGACCGAACCCGCGTGGCCCACGAGCGGAAGCCACGCATGCCGGAATGGCCCTGCAGTCCCGTTGAGCACTTGCTCCACGGTCAACCGGCCGGGAGCCGTCTCGACCGGGCGGTCCACGCGGGGCTAGCGGGGCCACAACCGCTGTGGCGCCAGTGCGGCGCAACTGGGCGGGGATCCAGGCGGGGACCGCACGATGTGCACGGTTCCCGCGTTAGGCCGGCGGAACCACAACCCTCGTCCCCCGCTCATCTGGCCTTCGAAAACACCGGCGGGGGAGTAGTGGGGGTCGTGGGTTCGAATTCCGCCGTCCCGACGACGTATCCCAGTGCGTTGCGTCCCATAAGACGGCCGTTCTGATCCGCAACTGCGTCTGTGTCCCGGCACCGCTTATCGACCTCGTCGATCCCGCTGGACAGCGCCGGAGGTGGGGCCTTTGAGTCTTTCGAGCAAGTTCAGACGACGTCGAGCGTCATGGTGACCGGGCAGTGGTCCGACGCCTTCGGGCGGTCCTGGCCGACGCCCGGGAAGCGCTCGCCGGTGTAGCGCGTTGCCCGCAACGGCAGACCTTTGTGCAGGATCTCGGGCTTCGCCGCATTGGCATCGGCGAGCGAGCGCGATAACAACAGGTAATCGAGTTGGCGGTACTTGTTGCCCTTGGCCCAGAAGTGCGTCCAGCGCTCATCCTCGGGCAGCCGGTTGATGGCGTTGTCGACCTGATCCCACTCGACCAGTTCGGTGATCCCGGAGTCCCCCTGGTCATCGGACTCCAGGTAGTCGTTGAGATCGCCCATGATGATGAAGGGATGTGCACCCGGGTTCGCGCCAAACCGGGCGGTGACGATGCGCTGCACCGCCGCTGCCTGCCGCATGCGACGTGACCGCGTCGCGGCACGCCCACCCATCATCGACTTGAAGTGGTTGACGAAGAGGGTCAGCATCGTTCGTTCCGTCACCTGGACGTCGACTTCCAGGCAGTCGCGTGAGAACAGCGCGCTGGTGGGGGTGTCCGGGTCCGCGAGGTGCTGGTACGAGCGGATCCGGGTGATCGGTGAGCGCGACAGGACCGCGACGTCGATCCGCCTCGGATCGTTGCCGTCCACGCCGGCGACGTGGGGGTATTCGGCGCGTCCCCCGAGCGACCGGGCGCGGAAGTTCTTGAGCGTGTCGACGTTCTCGACCTCCTGGAAGCCGATGAGGTCCGCTTTATCGCTGCGCACCGCCGCACCTGTGATTGCCTTGTCGTCGACGCCGAGTTCGCTGAACAGCGTGTCGTCGACGATCCAGCCGCGCTTGTTCGCCAGCGATGGGTCGATTCCCTCCTTGAATCGCCACCTGGCGAAGAGGTTTTCGACGTTGAACGTCGAGATTCGCACGTGGGTCATCTGCGATCCCTCCGGACGATCATGGTGGGCGTTGGTCTGTGCGGGTCACTGGACGTCCTCGTCCGGTGGCACCTGGAACGACGTTTCCCGTTCGATTGCGTCGACGCCGGGAAGCCGCTGGGCGCTGGTCAGACGATCCGCCTCAAGAGACCCGGTGATCACGCCGATTTCGCCGAGCACCTGATCGATCCGCATTCCGGCCAGGCGCAGTCTTTCGGCGAGCTCGTCGATCTCCGCCAGCTGATCGTCGCGGACGGTCACCACGACCCGCTCAGGCCCCGTCGTCACTGCGATGCCTGGGCCAGTCCTGCGCCCACGTCGATCGAGGGCAGTGGCAGTCGTCGCGCGGTGCGGGTGAGCACCGACCACAGCGCCGCGCCGGTGGCTCCGGTCTGCTGCACCCACAGCGAAGCGATGCCGGCCACGTGCGGCGTGGCCATGCTGGTGCCGCTGATGGTGTGGTAGCGCTTGGTCATCGGCCAGGACGAGTACACCTGCACACCTGGGCCGACGATGTCGACCTGGCCACCGCTGACCGAGTTGCTGCGGGCAGAGAACTCGGCGATGTGCAGCCGGGAGTCCACGGCTCCCACGGCCATGATCGACGGGCTGTTGGCCGGGATGCCGACGAAGCCGACGTCGCCGCTGGACCGGTCGGCGTTGTTGCCCGCTGCTGCCACGATCAGCGCACCGCGGGCCAGCGCCCGGCGGCCCACCGCCTCGTAGCGCTGCGACACAGCGGGGATGTCGGCGCCCAACGACATCGAGATGACCTTCGCGCCGTTGGCGATGGCCCAGTTGATCCCGGCGAGGATGTTGGTGTCGGTTCCGGACCCCTGATTGCTGAGCACCTTGCCGACCAGGATGTGCGCCCCGTGGTCCACGCCGTAGCGGCGGCTGCCCGGCGGGGTCGGCGGGCGTTGCGGTCCGCAGGCGGTCCCGATGCAGTGCGTCCCGTGGCCCTGCCCGTCCTGCACCGTCTGACCCGACACGAACGTTTGGGCGGTGACGTTCCGGCCCGCGAAGTCCGGGTGTGCGCCGTCGAAGCCGGTGTCGAGCACCGCGATCTTGGTTCCCTGTCCGGTCGGCTGCGCCGTGGCGACCCCTGTGGCCTGCAAACCCCAGGTCATCACGGGCGTGTCGCCGAACTGCGCCGCCGCAGGCTCCGCCAGCGTCGCGGCCCCATCCGTTTCGGCCAACTGATCGCAGAGCAGGTTGGCCGCGTCGCGGAAGCCGTGCAGGTAACCGGCCGTCAGCGCCTGCGGCTGGGTCAACGTGTGCAGGATCTGCTCGGACTCAACCGCGATAACGCGGGAGTCCTCCTCTGCCGTGGCGATGATCGAACTCGCCCGGTCCGGGCCCGCGGACACCACGGCCACGCCCAGTTCGCTGAACACCATGGCATCGGCGGATTCGGCTTGGTCGACATCCAGCGCGCCGGCCGCGAAGTCGCTCGACCGCGCGACGTTGGCGACCCCGGCCACCGACCGCAACGCCTCGGCTGTCGCGGTTTCGTCGCCTTGCACCTCGTCGGCGAGCACCACCACGTAACGTCCTGTCGGAGCGCCCAGCTCATCGGGTACTCGGCGACCGAATTCCGGATTACCGTTGGCGAACGACGGCATAGCCCCAGTCATCACAACCCCCACCGCATGCCTGCGGTTTCCCGCATGTCAAAACACTCTGTGCAGAACCAAAGTGGCATTCCGGCGACACTTCACGACAGGGCCGTTGGACCTCGAAGAGGTTTTCACCTAGACGATCTCGGAAAAACTGGGGATCTGGATCCCATTGCCATGTTGTTGCAGTACGTTGCTTCGCCAGCGTGGAATCGCGTCTGACTGAATGACTGTGTGACGGGAGTGAACGACCACGTACCTGGACGATTCCGTCCTGCTTCCTGGGCCCGACGGTCGGGTCCTGTGATGAGCACATGCTTGGAAGCGGAGGGTTTCAGCGTGAGTACCGATGTTGGAGCTCAGGTCCGGTAGGGTGTCCGGTTCTCCGATTTGCGAGGCAGGTCGGGGCCCGGAGCGGGGACGGCTCGCATGACCGCTGTACCTCGCTCGTCGACGAACCGCGTGAACAGCTGCTGGGCGGCTCCGAAGATGATGGCCCAGGCGATGATTTGTGCCGAGGTGTCGAGTGCGGTGAGGCCTGGCAAGAATTGACCTCGCATGAGCAAGATCCCGAGGACGGCTGTGAGCGCCCCGGTCGGCAACTTGAGCACGGCGAGGGTGATGGGCACGTTGGATGCCGTCGCCGTCCCGTGGAGTTGCTGCAGGGTTGCGGCGCCGGTCACTGCGGCGGCGATGAGACCGGCCAGTTCGACCACGAGGTAGTCCCACCCTTGAACGGGTAGTGCTCCGGGGTTCGGGGCTCCGCCGGTCGGGCACACCACCGCGTGGTGCGTCGGTGGAACGGGCGGCACTGGATGGAAGCACAGGGGGAGCGCGTTGGGGAACCAGAACGCGAGGAGTGCGATCAGGACAGTGACGGCGAACAAGCCACCGGCCCACTTGTAGACGAGGTAGGTGAAGCTCCGCTCGCGGATGACCTCGCTTTCCTGCACGCGGTATGAGGCGCGCATGGCTTCGGCGATGGTTCGCCTCTCGACGACCGTGGGGAGTCTCCCGTTGCCATCTCCCCCTGGTGCGCCCTCGTCCGCTTGCCGCGGTGGGGGTGAGTCAGCCGGGCCGGTGCCGCTCTCCCGGGCCACCCCTACGGTGGTCACCCGACGCCGGTCGTGTGGCGGGAGGTGGCTTTCGATCACAGCGACGAGATCGGGAAGCATGGCCCGCAGGTCCTGGCGCGGCATCACTTGCAGCAGCAGCGCGTGCGCGGCGTTCATGTTCGCCAGCGCCCCGTCGACGGCGCTGCCACGCCAGAACCAACGTGCTTCGAGCACGGTTCGCTCTGCGGTGTCCAGTTGAGCTTTGGCATCGATCACCAGAGGCGTGCACGAGGCGCTCGACACCTGCTTCTCCACGTACCCCGCCAGAGCTCGCAACTCGCGGATGTGAGCGAGGGTTCGCTGGGCCCAGGGCCAACGGCGGACGAACCGCGGTTGTTGCTCCTCTTGGCCCGGCTCCACGGTCTTCTTCTGCTCATTGTTGCGCTGCGCCTCGTTCGATGCGGTCATGTCCGCTCACCTCGCTCGGCTTTGCGAGACCACCGCGCGGCGGGCGAAGCGCGCTGGGACCGCAGATGCTTCTTCCCTTCCACGATCAGCTCCGGTGCTTGCTTCCCTGCGTGCAACGCCCGTACGCGGAATTCGGCCAGCTCCACGAGGTGCCTTCGATCCAAGTGGTCTCAGCCGTTGCCGGTCCGCTGCGGAATGCAGATCTTTTGCCCCGGACGAATGGCATCGGGATTGGCGAGGTGGTTGTAGTGCGTGAGCTTCTGCCACTTCACGCGGTAGCGCTCACCGATTTCCGACACCGTGTCGCCGGCGCGCACCGTGTAGACCTTGCACACCTGTCCGTCGTCGGCCAAGCGGATCTCTTGACCCGGGTAGATCGAATCCGGGTCTGGGATGTCGTTGAGGTACTGGAGCTCCTGCCACGGAACGTGGAACCACTCACCGATCTCCGAGAGCGTATCGCCTCTCTGGATCGTGTAGGTGTCGCAATCCGTCATGATGTCCTCCTCTGTGCACCTGCTCGGGTGCGGTCTGCTGCGGACGTGCAGTCGTTTTCGATGAGGCGCACCCGTTCTCAGGCCGATTGAACGGTGAGCTCGACTGCTCCGGCGTTGTTGAAGTAGAACCCCCAGGCGTCGTTGGTGAAGGCGTAGAGGTAGCCCGGGCGGAAGACTTCGAAGTCGGTGATGCCATCGCCGATCTTGAAGGTCGTGTGCGGTTGCTGGAGTTCGGTGCGCGGGTCCAGCGCACCGTCGGCGATCACCCCGACCAAGCACATCCAGGGTGTCGCGTTTCCGTTGATGTCGGTGCAGACGCGTCTGGTGCCGAACACCCGCGCCTGATCGTTCCTCGTGGCTGCCCGGATTCCGGCTTGGAGAGTCTCCAGTGCCCGCATACCTCCGCGAATGAGCGCGGCGGGGAAGCGCGACCCTCCTGTTCGCGTTCCTGAAGGGCCGGATCGGACGCTGCTGTCGGACCACTCGCCGCGTGCCGACATCCGGTAGGTGCCTGGGGTGAGCCAGATTCCGGTGTCGTTCCACGGTTCACAGGCCATGACCAAAGTCTTGGCCTGTGGCGGTTCTCCGATGAGCGCTGTCTGAGGCCGATAGTCTTCAACGACCTTGACGCGTTGGAGCCCGGATTCGTGGATCTCGCCTCGAGTGGTGTCGTGGCTGTTCTCGGCGAGCTTTGGGACCGCGCGCGGGCGCGGATTGACGTATCGATAGAAGCTCCGGAGGTTCTCCGTGAAATCACCGGAGGGGTCCGGGGTGAGCTGCATCTGAGCGAAGGCGATTCCGCATTCAACGGCCTGGTCGACCATCCACCGCAACGTGACGTCGGACAGGGAGCCAGTGCCGGCACCGGACACCTGCTCGCGGCTGCAACCACCGACGCTCCCGTGGTTTCCGGGGAACCAAACCTGCCGGAAGGTCGAATCGCTCATGTCGGCTCGAGAGGTCCAGAGCGTGGGGGCGAACGGGCCTCGTCGCTCGTCGAGTGCGACGGCGTGGCGAGCGTGGACCACGCGGTCGCTGAGACGCGTGTTGTAGAACCGGTACTTGCTCGCGTCGAGCGTGTCGAGGATGGCGAACTCCGCGGGAATTCCCAGTGATCCGACCGTGTCCCACACGCCAAGGAAGTGAACCTGGACGGGATGTGCGAACCTGCGGTGGAACCAGCGGCGCCACACCGTCGCGCTGTCCGTGTTGTGGTGGTACGCGGAATAGACGTTCTCAGCGTGCGTGCGGTCGGATTCGCTGGTGCTGGGCGGCACGGGTTCGAGCCCGTAGGTCGTCAGCAGCCCCGCCAGGTTCCGCGCGAGGTAGGCGCCCCGGCTGAAACCCACCAAGCTGATCTTGTCCGGACGACCTTCGGTGTTCTCGTGCTGGTAGTTCCGGGCCAAGAAGTCGTAGGCCTCGACCATCTTCGAGTCCAGCCCGAGCCCCACTGCTCCGGCGACGACGTCAACGGGAAGGAAACCGGTGGTGCCGATCCCCGACACATAACTCTTCTTCTGTTCACCGTCGGCGTTCTGATCAGCCAGAGCATCGTGGAGCCGACGCACGTGCGCCTCGTCATGCGGGGAATTCCAGGTGCCGTCACAGCACACGATCAGGTGCTTCACAGCTGCCCCCAAAGCTCGGCATCCCAAGTTTCTCGGAGGTGCTCGCCACGCTGTACAGCCTTTGGTCCCGAGTACGTGCGTCGATGTGTCCCGCGAAGGAGGAGAGGGTGGGCTGGAACCCATCCGAATTGGCAAGTATGCAGCTATTCGAACAGATCCCAGCTCCGGCGGTCAGCAGACTCGCTTGTCAGGTTCGTTGGGTGGCTGTGTTGGTGGCGAGTGGGTGGGGTTCGCCGGTGAGGGTGGTGAGTGCGGTGGCGACTTCGGTGATGCCGGCGCGGGTGTTGGTGGTGGTTCCGGTGTCGCTGCTGGTGGTGGTGTGACCTGCGTAGGCGCGGGCGATGGCGTAGCCGTGGTTGCGTTCGACCCAGGTGAGGGTGGTGTGGCGTAGCCAGTGGGTGCTGACGCCATGGGTGGTCACCCAGGGCAGGTGTGTGCCGATGCGGCTCCAGAGGTGGTCGTAGCGGCGTCTGGTGATGGGGGTGCCGTTGCGGTAGCGCAACAGCTGGTCGGTGGGTTTTGTGGCGCCGCGTTGCTGGGCGTGCTCGCGACCGGTGACCTCGCACTTGGCTGGGGGTCACGGGGACTGAGATCGAAAACCCTGTCATGTGGGTGGCTTAGGCGATCAGTAGCTCGCCGCATGTCGAATGGAATCCCAGTGCCTCGAGAATCGGGAGGCCGTCGTCGTACTCGCAGTTGTCGCACAGAACTGCGGTGTAGCCGGTTCGGGTCTGTCCATCGGGGCCTCCGCCGGTTGTCCAGAGCATCGCATACGGGAGACTTAGTGGTGAATGAATCCAATGCTGAAACGATGTGTGCCGGGGACCAAGGAGGGACCGCACGGTCAGCACGGTCTGCACGTGGAAGGCGCAGATCCACAACTCTCACGCCGCCAGCGCGGTCCAGGGGTCGGGGACCAGGCGGGGACCGCACGGTGTGCACGGTCCCCGCGTGAGCTTTGCGGAACCACAGCCCTCGTGCCATCAGACTCGCCTGACCAGGCAAAACAGCGGCGCGGGAGTACTGCGGAGTTGTGGAATGGCTGTTTGTGATCTTGGCAGGCTCACCGAGGGCCTGTCGAGCGTGTGGGCAGGGTACCTGCGGGACTGGGACCGCAGCCTGCGTTCGGTGAACCATCCCGAGACAACCTGTCGAAGTCCTCGTCAACTTCTCGCGGGCTGACGCCGACGACGCCGTGCCGGTCGAGGACCGACTGCTCGGGGGCGTTGAACGGCCACAGCGCGAGCACGGCTCGTGGCCGCAGGGCATTGATCACCTGCTCCAGAGATCCGCTCGACATGTACGACCCGGCAGAGATCGACGAACCGGTCATGGGCGACTGGGCGCGTGACGACCTTCCCTACGTCCTCCGGGTTCGCAACTCGCTCGACAGGCCGCGTCGGTTCGGTGTACGCGAAGTCCGGGAAGCTCGCCGCGCGTTCTACGCGCTGTGCACGCACATCGATGTTGTGGTCGATGGCAGGGGCCGTCGAGGGCACCTCGGGTCGGCTCGGTCCGGTGACGAACCCAGCCACCGGAACGCAGGCGGACTAGGAGGCAATAACCAGTGCGTCCGAAGTGGACACGGCGGTCTCGCCGGCGGCGAAAGCGTTCGCCTCGTGGGTCACGGCGTCGCTGGCGTGCGCGATCACAGGACTTGCCGAAGTGTGGTTAGTTGATCGCGATCGGCCGTGCGGTGTGAGGCGTTCACCGGGAGGCGTACGTTCTGAAAACGGTATCACTCGCGTTCGCGGGAGATGGTGTCTTCGTGGATGTGCTGAGCCTCTTCCCAATACTCACCGGCGTGCCGCATCGCTGAAGCGAGCACCGCGGTCATGCCTTCGAGGTCTCCGATCGCGCGATCCAGAGCTTCCTGGGGGTGGTCGCGCAGCGCTTCCTTGTACAGGCTGTTCCGGTCCACTTGGTCGAGCTTGTTGGTCAATTCGTCGGCCAGGTGGTGCAAGGAACCAAGCACTCCGAGCAACGCCGCGCCGAACGGAGGCCAATCCAGTTGAGCGAGGTCAGTTCCTGCGCATTTTCTCGCGGCCCGGTCGAGCGCGTCCCGGGCGGCGTACATCTCTTCGAGGGGATGGTGAGCCATGGCTCCTGCCTCTGCCAAGTTGATCAGGCGAATTGCTATCGTCAGCGGCGAGGCCGAATCGGGGCCGCCGCCACTGCGCGCCGACTCGCACCTCAGTGAGTTCCACGAGCAGCACGGCTCCCAGTGTCACCAGGCAATGGTGACTTCCGACCCTACCGCGTGCACGCTGGTCGTGCAGGCCATTGGCGTCGTCCGTTGTGGTCCACCGAGTGCAGAACCGGATCATGCCACCGGGCGCCACGTGTCGCTGCGATTTGTAGCGGGTAGCCGAGAGCCGGGCAATGCGCGAGAAGGGAAGAATCATGAGCGGAACAACCACAGGACGTTCAATGAACAAGTCACCCGCACGTATTGCCGCAACAGTCGTCGCGGGGGTCTTCTTGCTCGTCGGCATTCTTGGTTTCATCCCCGGGGTCACAACCGAATACGAGGGGATGACATTCGCCGGCCACCACTCCACCGCGATGTTGCTTGGTGTTTTCCAAGTATCGATCTTGCACAACATCGTGCACCTCCTGTTCGGCATCGTCGGCCTTGCGTTGGCCCGCACTGCCGGCGGCGCGATCTCGTTTCTCGTCGGGGGAGGCGCTGTATACCTGGTGTTGTGGATCTACGGCCTCATCGTCGACATGGACAGTGCGGCCAACTTCGTCCCGTTGAATGCTGCAGACAATTGGCTGCACCTCTTCCTGGGCCTCGGGATGATCGCACTAGGCGCGCTGATTTGGCAGGCAGGCACCCGCCACCGCTCGACAAGCGACGATGAGGGCACCTCTGGAAGGGGCACCAGCGACTGAGGCCGTGTGGTCGTTAACTGATCTGTTCCCGCGCAGGGCGTCGCGGCGCACGGCGATGCCTACGACGATTGCTGGGCCGTCTTCTTGGGCGCGACGTCATCGTGCGAGCTGGTTGACAGCGAGGGCGAAGAGCCACGGATTCTTGGCGGCGGCCGGCACGATCCGTTGGGCGAGTGACGGTTGCCGCCGGGACCACAGCAGGGCCTCGGTCAGCCATCGTGACCGCCGTGACGTCCTCTTCCAGGCGCGCTCGTAGTCGGCGGGTCGATCCAGCCTGATGCAGCGCACGAGCTCTGCCGCGGTGACCAGAGACACCGCGAGTCCTTCACCGGTGAGGGCGTCCACATAGCCGGCTGCGTCCCCAACGAGCAGGACGCGGCCCGCGACGCGGCTCGATGCGTGCTGGCGGAACGGGCCAGCACCACGGACGGAGCTGATCGGTTCCGCATCCGCGATTCGTGCAGACAGGTCTGGGAAGGCGGAAAGTTGCTGGGTGAACCCGCCACGGACGGAGGAGAGGATCGCGACCCCGATGGTGTTCGGTCCGACCGGCGTCACGTACGCCTCGGACTGCGACGCCCACGTCACCTCGACCGTGTCGGTGAACGGAGCGAGGGCGTAGTGGCGGCGCAAACCCCAACGCGGAACCCACGTCGAGCATGCCGTGTTGACCTTCGTCAGTCCGGCGAGTTCGCGGACCGTGGAATGCAGCCCATCGGCCGCGACGAGGTATCGCGCTCGCAGCCCCTCCGCGCGGATGTGATCGCTGTGTTGGGAAAAGGTGCGGATCGGGGACGTCAGCATCGGTACGCCGTGCCGTTCTACCGCGCAGCGCAGAGCGCTGTGCAGTGCTGTGCGCCGTACCCCTCTGCCGGATCCGGTGCGGAACGCAGCCCGGGCGACCGTCGAGCCCTGCCGATAGGTGATGCCCTGGATGGGGTGGCCGGGTGGGTCGACCCCAAGCGCCCCGAGTGCGCGGACGGCGCCAGGCATCAAGCCTTCTCCACAGGCTTTGTCGATCACTCCGGGGCGCTTTTCGCACACGACGACGTCCAAGCCAGCTTGTGCACATCCCAGCGCGACCGCGAGGCCGGCGGGGCCACCACCAGCGACCACGACGTCGTGAAGATGCTTAAGCACGTGCCGACCTCAACGCTTCGCCCTCCGCACGCATCCGCACTGAGAGCAGCGACGCGTTCAACGCGGTGAAGATGACCGCTGTTAGCCACGCGCCATGGACGAGCGGCAGCGCGAATCCTTCGACGGTCACCGCGACGTAGTTCGGGTGAGGGAGAAAGCGGTAGGGGCCGTTGGTGACCAGGGGGAGGCCGGGGACTATCACGATGCGGGTGTTCCACCGGTACCCGAGAACGCGGATGCACCACCACCGCAGTGCCTGTGACGCGACGACCAAAGCGAGCATCGGCCAGCCCAGCAAGCCCGAAAAGACTCGGGCAGTCAGCCATACCTCGATCACACAGCCGACCAGCAGCCCGGTGTGCAGCGCGACCATGAAGGGGTAGTGCGAAGATCCCGACTCTCGCCCGCCTCGGGACAAACTCCACGCCAAGTTGCGTTTCGCGACCGCCAACTCGGCCATGCGCTCTGATGCGACCAGCCCCACCAGGACCGTGTACCAGGCTTGGGTCACCACCGCAGGAGCACCAGTTCTGAACAGAATCCCGGGCCCATCGCCATCATCACACCCCAATCACCCGGGGACGCGGGTCTGGAAGTGAGCGTGTCAGCGAGTACGTGCAGCACCGAGGATGACGACACATTGCCGATCCGGTGCAACGAGCGCCACGTCATCGCCAGGTCGTCCTCGTCGAGGCCCAACACCGACTGAACGGCTTCGATGACCTTCGGCCCGCCGGGGTGGCAAATCCAGCGAGCGATGTCCTCGACCTCGATCCCGTGCGGGGCCAGCAGCTGTTCGACGTCCTGTGCCAGGTGCTTGCGCACGAGATCAGGCACTTCCGCTCCCAGCACCACCTTCAGGCCCGAGTCACCGACGTCCCACCCCATGGCACGCTGGGTGTTCTCGTAGAGGTGACTCGCGGAGTCCACTACACGTGGTCCCGTCGACTCGGCCTCATGTTCGTCTCCCACGGCGATGAGTGCCGCAGCACCGTCGCCGAACAGTCCTGCCGCGACGATGTTGGCGGGGCTGCGATCCTGGCGTTGGACGGTGAGCGAGCACAGCTCGACCGACACCAGCATCGCCACCGAACTCGGCCAGCCACGCAAGAAGTCGTGCAACCGCGCGATCCCCGCTGCGCCTGCTAGACAGCCAAGTCCCACTACCGGCACTCTTTTCACGTCCGGACGCATCCCGATGCGTGCCGCGATCCGCGCGTCGAGGGAGGGCACCGCGATCCCGGTAACCGTCGTCGACAACACGAGGTCCACCTCCGCGGCACTGAACCCAGCGGCTTCGAGAGCGCCGAGTGCGGCATCGCATCCGAGATCCACTGCTGCGGAGAGGTACGCGTCGTTCGCCGCGGTGAAACCATCCAGCTCGTCGTACTGCTCGATGGGCAGCGCCAAGTGTCGGGTAGCGACACGTGCGCTGGTGTGAATTCGGTTCGCCACAGCTCGCGCAGTCCGGTCTGGTAGGCACAACCGGCTGAACAGCTCGGTCAGCTGCGCTTGTGGATACCGATGTGGCGGGAGCGTTCCGTGCACGGCCGAAATGGTTGTCACCGTTTCCACGGTACGACTTCCGCCTACACTCGCCAGATGACCTGTTCCGAAGCGGGACACAATGGTGCTGGACGTTCTGCACCGAACAAGCGACGCTGGCAGGAGTTGGCCCGAGGTTTCATCCGCGCCTCTCATCCGGTGCCGGGACTTGCGGTGACATCCTTGGTCATGGTTCTCGCCGCTGGTTTGGGACTCCGCTTCGGGCAGGTGGTGTTGCTCGGCGCGGCAGTGCTGACTGGTCAGTTGTCGGTCGGGTGGTCCAACGATTGGATCGACGCCGCGCGAGATCGCTCAGTCGGACGAGAGGACAAGCCGGTCGCGGCAGGAATCGTCCCGGTGGCGGGCGTTCGTCTCACCGCATCGGCGGCGCTCGTTGCCACGATCGTGCTCTCGTCGCTACTCGGACCTCGGCCTGCTGCGGCTTTGCTGATAGGACTCGCCGCGGCGTGGGCGTACAACCTCGGGCTGAAGGCGACGATCTGGTCCGGTGCGACCTACTTGCTTGCCTTTGGCGCGCTGCCCGTCGCACCGTATGCGGCACTGCCTGGACAGCCCTGGCCGCCCTGGTGGGTTCCGGTCGTCAGCGCACTGCTCGGTTTCGGAGCACATGTCGCGAACGCTCTTCCCGACCTGCGGGCGGACGCGAAGACCGGGGTGCGCGGCCTCCCACAGCGGCTGGGCCCCCAGGCCGGCGTGATCGTCATGGTCGCAGCACTGGCTGCCGCATCGGTTGTCCTCGGCACCGCACCGCAAGTCCCGCCGACCGCGTTCACTGTCACGGCTTCGTCGGCCGGAATTGTGTTAGCCGTCGTGACGGCCATGATCGCGGTACGTTCCCCGCACAGCCCGACGGCGTTTCGGTTCACTGTGGTGATCGCGGTGCTCGACGTTGTCGTGTTGCTCGCGGTCACGAATTGAGTACGCTGCCCTGAACGCACAGATGCCGAATATCAACGGAGAGGACACCTTTCGTGCTGCGGCTGGCGTGCTCTTGGCTGGTGCGCGCCCAGACGAAACACGGCAGTGTCTAAATCACGTTTCCCAGTTCGACGTCGGCCCCGCGGCTGAACCACCGGCAAGCTGCTGCGAGCATCGACGTACCGAAGACATCATTTCGCGTGACCCACGCGAGAAACCTGGTTCTGATCGTTTCTGCAGCTCTGGTCGACTGCTGGACGGCGGTCGAGTTTAGGGTTGGTTGTGCCGGGAAATGCAAGAGGAGAAGCAAATCATTTGATCTCATTGGAGGCCACGGTGTTGACCATTCTGCGAAAGAAGGGCATCACGTCCGACCACACGTTCGCCGCGGGGATGCTCTCGATTGCTCTGAGCGTGATCTGTTGGGCCGCATCGCTCAACGCGTCGGAATCGACCGCCCGAGCGGACCGTTGGGGGATCTTCGTTGGGGAATGGGCGCCTAGCTTCTTCGCCTTGGGTGTGGCGCTTCGCGTAGATGAGAACGAGGACATGAAGGGTAGTCGATAGGACGGGTCGGCGTGCGCCTCGATCTCTCAGCCATTTCGATGAGGCAACCGCAATCCTGCGCAGATGTTGAGGGAGTGTCAACAGTGGCATGACGGTCGTAGCGCGACCCTGCGGCACGTGACCAGAACACGCGGTATCCATTCAACCTCCGAGCCAGTTCGTGCTCTTCCGCGAATTGCTGGGCAGGCTCCGCGTGCCCGAAGTCGCGGTTCCTGAACGAAACGTGGGTACGCCGACGCCAGAGTCGAGATCACCACCGAAGTCATTGGGAGCACCATGTTCTACCACGTGCAGAAGATGATCAACGAGATCGTTCCGGACGAGCCGGATCCGGGAGCGGCCAACGCTTTGCAGGAGGGATTGGGCGGACAATTCGGAGAAATGCGCACTATGATGCAGTATCTCTTCCAGAGCTTCAATTTCCGTGGCGCCCAAGCCAAGCCCTTTCGCGACCTGCTGCACGGAATCGGCACGGAGGAGATAAGCCATGTCGAACTGATCGCGACCACGATCGCTCGCCTGACCGACGGCTCGCCTCGCTACAACGGAACACCCACTGAGCTGGACGAACCCGCGGCAGGAGGAGCGACTCCACTGTCGAACGCACTGTCCGACGGAAACATTCACCACTTCCTGGTTGGTGCGCAGGGTGCGATGCCCGTGGACGCGGTCGGCAACCCGTGGTCCGGTTCGTACGTCTACAACAGCGGAAACCTCGTACTGGACCTCCTGTACAACTTGATGTTGGAGTCGACCGGCCGATTGCAGAAGTGCCGGATCTACGAGATGAGCGCAAACCGCACCTTGCGGTCCACGGTGGCCTACCTGATCGTGCGCGATCAAGCGCACGAGAACGCCTACGCCAAGGCGTTGGAGAGCCTCGGGGTGAACTGGTCGAAGACCTTGCCGATTCCGAAGACTTCGGCGGAGAAGTTCCCCGAGGTCGCCACACTGCTCGAGCATGGCTTGGAGAACAAGCAGTACACCTTCGACCTCGACCACCTCTCAGAGGCGGGCAAGATCTTCCGCGGGGCGTCGCCCTCGGACCCTGGCAAGTCGTTGGGCACCGCGCAGACGCCCGAAGGGGTGCCGATTGACATTGCTGACCCGCGTCCAGAGGAGTTCGCCCCGGGACTCGACCGCGAGCTACTGGAACTCGTGCAGGCCACCGCAGAGCTCGAGCTGGCCGAGGCCGACGAACCTGTCCGATACGGCCCCGTCAGCTAGATCGCGTCCAACGTTCCCAGGTGCAGACGGGTGCCGAACGCATCTGAACCAATGAGATGAACGAGGAGAGCAAATGGGGTCAGTAGCTCACTACCTGGAAGTGCGAGCGCCCGCCGAGAAGTGCTATCAGTGGTGGCGCCCGCTTACCCACGTTCCGGAAATCTTTCCCGACGTGCAACGCGTGGAACCGCGAACCGCTGAAGCCGAGATGACGCATTGGGTGGTCTCCGGACCCGCAGGCAAGAACGTCGAGTGGGATGCGCGGATCGTCGAGGACGAGCCAGGCCGCAAAATCGCGTGGAAATCAATCGAGCAGCAGACTGAGAAGTCCAACACCGTTTCCACTGCGGGGGCGGTACGTTTCGACGACCACGGAGAGAGTACAGGAGTAGAAGTGAGCTTGCGGTACGACGCGCCAGGGGGCGGGGTGGCGGAGGCGGTGGCCACGCTGTTCGCGGACCCTCAGCAGAAGGTCGAGCAAGCTCTCGAATCCTTCAAGGAACTCATGGAAAACAACAAGCCAGGACGTTGAGGCCTCGAGGGGCGGTACCGCTTGGCTCCGAGTGCGCGGGACGTCCACAGCACGCCAGCTTAGGCCGGCAGTGCGAGCAGGCCGCCCGCGGGGCTTCGTTTCGGTCCGGGCGGTGATCCGACCGCTGGAGAGCCGACCACGCGGCAGGGTTGAGGTTGAGTGGCACGTGGTCGTGTCGCCGCCTCTCACTGGCCGGGGCTACGAGGAGGCGCTGGACGGACAGGTCTTGCTGGGTACAGGCGCGCGCCCCGGCTCCGGGCTGGAGGCACCACCCGCAATCGCGTCGCCGCGAGGTGGATCAGCCGCCTCAGGTGTACCGGTCCAGCGGTCCCCAACCGCGGTGGTACAACATGGTCGCCGTCGTCGAACACGTGGGATCACCCGGGACAGGGGTTGGCTGGGCGTTCGTCACGGGCACCCGCAGTTTCAATCTAGAAGCGGCGGCGAGTGCACGCGAGACTCGGTGGGAAGGCCTACTGGACGAGCTCGTCTGCTCGCTGGTACGCCGGGCGTTGCGTTCGCCCTCACGACCACCGTGTTCGGCGCCTTCCTTGCCGGTCGGCGGCTCGCTCGCTGGAAATTTCAGCTCCGACCGATCAGGTCGGTGTGGGGCAGAAGCCGACCGGGGGTGATCCAGGAGCGGCACAGGAGCACGAAGAGCAAGAGCTCCACTGGTGCGGAGCCGTAGTACATGAGCTGGCCGCCGATCTGCGCCTGTTCT
This sequence comes from Saccharopolyspora karakumensis, assembly GCF_004349225.1. Lineage (NCBI taxonomy): Bacteria > Bacillati > Actinomycetota > Actinomycetes > Pseudonocardiales > Pseudonocardiaceae > Saccharopolyspora > Saccharopolyspora karakumensis. Next base: position 93,969 of record NZ_SMLA01000013.1, on the reverse strand, counting down.
GCGGTCACGCCGTCGGGAGGTGCGGCGTAGACGGTTTTCGCCAGGACGTTGTGTGCGGCCACGGCCACCACCAACGTCGTGGCGCGCCAGGCGGCGTGGGAGCGGTGCGGTGCCGGGTCGGGACCACCGAGGACGGCGAAGGTGAACACGAAGCCGGCCGCTAGCACGTGGATGTGGACTGCGGCGTGCAACCACGGTTCGGTGTGCATCGCCGCGTACACGCCGGTTCGGTAGAGCACCCACAAACCGCCGATGTTGAGCATCGCTGCGATTGCGGGCTGTGTCAGCACCCTCATCGGGGTCGAGCGCGTGCAGCGGGCCAAGGTCCGAGCAGCGGCGACCGGTAGCGCCCGCAAGGCGAGGGTGACGGGAGCCGCCAGAACCATCAGCACGGGTGCCAGCATCCCGAGCAGGATGTGTCCGGTCATGTGGAGGACGAAGTCGTGGTGGGCGCGCTGCGCGAACGGCCCCGCCGAGGTCGCCGCGGCGCACAACCACCGAGCAGCCCACACGCCGAGCGGTATGCCGGCCACTGGACGCCGCGGTTCCGCAGAATCGCGGTCGCGATCACATGTGCTAGAACGGCGGTGCCCTACGCGAGCACGACCAGGCACTCTCCGGTGCTCATCAGCACCGCACCGGGACGGGATGATGACGCATCGACAACGCTTCCTAGCGTGTTGGGTCCTCGCGGTGATGAAGCCATATCAGGACCCACCACGCGATCCCGGCCAGTAACAGGACGGCAGCGACGACGTTCCACGCGAGGTCATAGGGCATCAAGCTCACCCCGTAGCGCATTTGGTGCAGGTTCAGGAGTTTGTGTTGGACGAGGCCGTCGTAGAGTTGGAAGAACCGGATCCGGTCAGCCGGCCCGCCGCGAAGTCCGCGATGCGGAAGCACGTCCGCGGCGCAGCGAGCCGACCATCAGCAGGGAAGCGACGGTGGCGAACCAGCTGAACGCGTGGAAGAGCCCGTCAGAAACCACGGCGGGATCCTCAGCAGCATCTACACCGCCGCTGGCCACGACGAATTTTCCGAGCTGGACCACCGCGAGCAGATAGTTGTACCGGGTCGTCTCAGGTCGCCCAGTTGAACGCAAACATCGGTCCAGTCCCGAACCAGGCAACGCCACGACTCGGACAAGCCAGCCGACAAGCGCTCAATATCCACGCCGCCCTCCCCAGAGTCCCATGCTCAGCCGCGTAGCACTGTGCTGCGCCTCCGTTGGCCAACAATCTCACGAGGGCGGCCGCCGCTTCCGTAGAAGATCCCCGAAACCGTCTCTACCGCCGCCTGATCCGCCCACCCGTCTGCGCGCTGGTGGCAGGCCACGAATCCCGTACGTGGCATGCCACCAGCGCTCTTCAGACGACCACGACTCGGCGTCCTCGCGTGTGACCGGCTTGGCTGTCGATGTGCGCCGCCGCGGCCTCCGCGAGCGTGTACGTCTTCTCGACCGGGATGTGGAGCTTGCTCCGCGAGAGGAGGTCGACGGCTTCGGCGAGCGCTTCGGGCACGCTCCCGGCCACGCCGGAGAACCGGGCACCGAGCTCCGGCGCGCCGAGATCGGCGATGGAGACCACCTTCCCCGGGTCCCCGGTCAGTTCGATGAGTTCACGGATCACGCCTGAGCCCGCCAGGTCGAGGGCCGCGTCGACCTGGCCGAGCCCCCGGACTCGCTCGACCCAGCCCTCACCGTAGGTCGTGGCGAGGGCGCCCAGGCCGCGCAGGTAGTCCTGGTTCGCGGCCCCGGCCGTGCCGATCACCGTGATGCCGCGCTCACGGGCGATCTGCAGCACCGCCGATCCGACGCCCCCAGACGCACCGCTGACCAACAGCGTCTGCGCGGGCCGGACGCCGACCTCGCGGATGACGCGCAGCGCGGTCTCCACCACCGAGGGGTATCCGGCCGCCTCCTCGAAGGTCAGTCCCTCGGGCATCCGGGCCCAGGCCGACAACACGGCGAACTCGGCATAGGTGCTCGAGCCTTCGCCGAACACGTGGTCGCCGACCTCGACCCCTTCGACGCCCTCGCCGACCTCGTCCACCACCCCGGCGGCGTCGAGCCCGATACCGGAGGGCAGTTCGGTCGGGTGCGCGCCGAGGATCTGGCCTTCCCGGACTCGCCAGTCGACGGGGTTCACTCCTGCTGCTCGGACGGTGATGCGTACCTGGCCTGGGCCCGCATGAGGTTCTGCGGCGTCCAGGAGCTGCAGGACTTCGGGGCCGCCGAACTCGGCGAAGATGACCTTCTTCATGCTGTCGTCCTTAATGCTCACGGTCGGTTGTGGGTGAGCGTGTTTGTTTTTTCCTCGGCTGACTGCCGCGGTTGACGGCACGCGGCTGGTTCAGGTGGCGGGTTCGGTGGTGAGCATCCACGTTCTTCATGCAGCGGAATGTAACACTAACAGCTAGCGTTTAATAGCAGTTAGGTTTTTGTGTCTGATAGCATCAGCGGATGACCGCCCCGCCCGGACGCCGTGAGCGCAAGAAGGCCGCGACCCGTCAGAAGATCGCCGACACCGCGCTGCGGCTGTTCCTGGATCGCGGGTACGACGCGGTGGGCATCCGTGACGTGGCCGCAGAGGCCGACGTCGCCGTAACCACGGTCTTCTCCCACTTCGCCTCGAAAGAGGCCCTGGTGTTCGAGCACGACGAAGACTTCGAGCAAGGCCTCGCTCGGGCGGTCACCGGCCGGGCTCCGCACGAGCCGCTCATCCCCGCGCTGCGCCGCGAGATCCACGCGATGGTGCGCCATTGCACGGCGGACAGCGCCGCCCCGATCTGGCGCATGATCGACGAATCACCTGCCCTGCGGCAGTTCGAGGAGTCGATGAGGCTGCGCCATGCGGAGTCGCTGGCAACGGCCATCGCTGCCGATCTCGACCTGCCACAGACCACCACGGTCTGCCGGACGATCGCGAGGTTCGTGATCGACGCCCATTCACTGGCCCGTGCGGCGGCCGATCCGGACGCCGCGTTGGACGAGATCTTCCGGATGATCGAGGCGGCCTGGGCCGTCACCCGCCCCTCTCGGCCCAGTTCTACCGAAGCTCCCGTGAGCCGCAAAGTAGCGGGTACGCAGAGGTAGATCATCCGTAGTTCGTATCGGACCGGGTCGGCCGGATCTGATGTTGGCGGACGTGGCGCACGAACATCCCGGTAGCGCGCGAGGCTTCCGACCGCGTCATCGCTGGCTCGCCTTCTTCCGGGCGGCCGGGTCCCGCTCGGCGTGCCAGGCCGCGAGTGCGTCGGCCGAGGGCCGGGCGTAGCGCGACAGGGTGCGGATCGAGGTGTGGCCGGATTTGGTCATCAGCATCGGGGTGGGCGTTCCGTCCTCGGCGGCGTGGGTCAGCGCGGAATGCCGCAGGTCATGCAGCGTCCACCCGTCGGAGGCGTGCTTGAACAGCTCAGCCGCGCGGCGGTAGGACAACCGCGCTCGGCCGGTGTCCGGGTCCAGGTCGGCGGCGGCGATCCCGGTCGCCATCGCCTTCGCCATCACCCAGCCCGCGGACGTCGACCTCAACGAAATCGTGGTTCGCCCCGCCGCCAGCGGCCAGTAACAGCGCAATACGCGAACCGCCGTGAAACGGAACGTAGGCCCAGCCTCCGACCGCGGCTGGGCCTATGTTCCGCAACGATGCGGCGAAGCCGGCCATCAAGCCTCCTTGGCGTCGGTCTCCAAGTCCAGGCGTCGGTCCATGTCCAATCGGAACCGTCCGTGCGGGTTGATGTTTGACCAGAACAGCGGCGTCAGACCACGGCGGTCGGCGTCGCCCAGGGTGCCCGCCAAGGCCGGTTCGGTCAGTACCTGTTGCAGCAGCAGGGTGTTGACGTGCACCAGCGCGGACTGGAGTAGGTGCAGGTCGCCGAGGTCCGGGCGGTGCGCGAGGACCGCGACGAGCGGGCCTTGGAGCTGGCCGACGACCGTGAGGCCGGCCGGTGACCACCGTCGTCGTCGACGCCTCGGTCCTGATCGACGCCCTGCTGCCCGGCCCCCGCCAGCAACCCGCCTTGAGCGCGCTGGAAGGCGCCGAGATCCTGGCCGACCCGCCGCACCTGCCCATCGAGGTGCTGTCGGTGCTGCGCAAAAATTCCGCTGCGCGAGGACTCCCCGCCGCTGCTCACCGCTCGGCGCACCCTCGCCGAGCTCGACCTCGACCTCGACCTGGTGCCGCTGTCCGAGATCGGCGAACGGGTCTGGGAGCTGCGGCACGCTCTGAGCGCCTACGACGCGGCCTATCTCGTGGCCACCGAACACCTCGGCGGCACACTGCTTTCCGCCGATGCCGCGCTGCTGGAGGACCCTGACCGGCGCGGCGCCGTAGCCAACCCCCAGCCTGAATCTCTGCACGACCACGACCGCCGATGGATCAGCGGCACCGACGCGGACCTTGACCGATGGTCCGGTCTCCGTAGCGGCTCGCTGAACCACTGCTGAGGCCGGTGAACGGTACGGCGGAAGTCACCACGGATGGCGGCTCGGTTGAAGATTGGGCACGTAGCAACCCGAGGCCTGGTCTTGGCCGCGATCACCGTCCGGCATCATGTTGGGCTGACGTCACGATGGGGGAGGACGCATGCAGTCGCGCCCAAAGCTGAAACCGGCTGGAAAGGCCGTCCTCACAGGCACCGTTGCCATCGCGACGGGAACGGCCGCGGTTGCCGCGGTTCAGTTGCTCTCCGGTGAAGGCGATTGGGATCTCGTGCTTGCGCTGCTCGGCATCCTCGTGCCGCTTGCGGCCGGGTCGTACGAGTTCTGGATTCGCCCATCGCGGCCTGAGCTTGAGCAGCCTGTGTATGACCGGATCCGGGCCAGCCGAGACGAGTTCGCACAGGTTTCCGAACAACTGCACGACCTGGTCCAGCGATCCCAACATCTCGTGCGTGAGCTCGACGACGAACTGGCCGAACGGGATCGCCAGATCGCCGAGCGTGATAGCGAGCTCAAACGGTTGGAAGCCGCCAAACGACTGGAACCGGAGCAGCTCGTGCTGCTGCGACACCTACTCGACAACAGCCAGCAAGAAGCCGCACAGCGAAGCCGTGGCCGCGATATTCGTTTCCTGGTCTACGGAGCGGTGACCGGGGCACTGCTGGGCATCCCGGGCAACTGGATCGCCAGCTGGGTGCAGCCCTTGTTGTTCGGCTGAGCCCGTCGAGCAGCTCGGTGGCGTGGGCGTGCCGGAGCGCGCCAAGACCCGCACCGAGCATGTGCGGCTGGCCGCCGAGTATCTGGGCTGGCGGCCAGCGGGGCCGCTGGAGTTCTCAGTCGGTTGGGCTTTCCGATACGGACCTGATGCCAGAGAATATCCGTTGTGACAAGAACCGATGTGAGCTTCTCTGTTGGCGATGAGACTTGCGCGGGCTGGCTCTACCGACCGGCAAATGGGTCAGGCCGCTAGTCAGCCGATCATCGTGATGGCCCACGGTCTGGCCGGGGTGAAGGAGCAGCGCCTCGATGCCTTCGCGGAGCGGTTTCAAGCAGCAGGCTACGCGTGCCTGGTATTCGACTACCGGCATTTCGGTGCAAGTAGCGGTGAACCCCGTCAGCTGCTCGATATCAAACGCCAACTCGAGGACTGGACGGCGGCGGTGGCCTACGCACGTACTCTCGACGACGTCGATGCCGACCGGGTCGTGGTGTGGGGCAGTTCCTTCGGCGGAGGTCACGCCATCATCACCGCCGCCCGCGACTGTCGCATCGCGGCCGCGATCGTGCAGTGTCCGTTCACCAACGGCGTCGCCTCCACGCTGGCCATACCGCCGGTGACCTCGGTCAAACTGACCCTGTGGGCGCTGCGAGATCAGCTCGGCGCGCTCACCGGCGCAGCCCCGGTGAGAGTTGCGGCCTACGGGCCGCCGGGGTCGACCGCGCTGATGTCCTCGCCCGACGCCGAGCCCGGCGTGCGGGCAATGACCCCCGACGATGTGGGTGTCGCCAAGGAAGTCGCGTCGCGTTTCGCGCTGCAGATCGTCCGGCACTTTCCCGGCCGTCACGCCCGACGGGTCAGCTGCCCGATTCTGTTCGTCATCTGCGAAACCGACGCGGTCGCGCCTGCGGGACCGACCCGCCGCTACGCCGCGCAAGCACCGCGCGGCGAGGTCAAGCTCACCACCGCGGGACACTTCGAGATCTACGTCGGTGAGCACTTCGAGCAGACCGTCACCGATCAGCTCGCTTTCCTGGCCCACCATGTACCGGTCACCTCCTGAACCCAGCACCAATAGGGTTCTGTTCGGTTCGTATCCACCAGCGAGGCGCAGCGTTTCGCGCGGACCGGCATTTGGGCCGGGCCCGCCCACGCCCCGGTGGTCCGCCCTTGGGCTGCGACATCGCCGAGGAGCACCGAAACGGCCCTCACAGGGCGACGAAATCGACTTGGCCTAGCCCTTCACTCCCGCTGGCGGCTCTGCGAAAACGTCTCCGAGCCCACGCTGGGCAACTCCACGGCCAGTACACGTCTACAACCGGACCCGATGGGGCTGCCGGTGGTGCGCGACAAGGGGCATCGACTACACCGCACCTTCCATGGTCTACCTGACCACTCATGCAGCTCGGAGCGCATAAGGTCGGTACCTGCAACGTCGCCAACCGTGAGCGACGGCTGACTGCCCACGTCAAGGAAGGCTGGCAGGTTGTCCACACGCTGAGCAATGCCCACCGGAGACCACGCCCGCCGCGTCGAGCAGAACGTTCTCACCGGGCTCGCCGCCCGCGGTATCGGCCCTACCTCACGATCGAGCTCATGCCCCAAGGCGGCTACACCGAAACCGTCGACGCCGAGGCCATCGACATCCCCGCCCTCTGGCGCCTGATCACCAGCGTGAGGGCGAGCTCGTAGCGGGGACATTCCCGCAGGACGCGATCAACCAAGAAGCCGCCGAAGCCCGCACCGCACCGAACGGCGACCAGGAACGACGAAGGCTTAGCGCTGTTCTCCGTTCCGATGTTCCTCAGCCCCCGATCCATCCCGCGGCTCGCCCGAGCAGGGTTTCCTCGCTGTCACGGTGATCGTGGCCATACCCAAATCGAGAAAACCCGGTTGCGACAACCGGTCGATCACGTCGGCGACCTCCTCCTCGCGAACATAGGGAAGTTCGGCGATGGCCGGCTTCAGATGCTCGAGAGTCAATCGCCAGAAGGTGCACGCCGGTGTGCCAAGCGTGATGGTCGGGCACGTGACCTGCATGCTGATGTCAGCCAGGCCGAGGCTGGCCGATTTGATGGGCAAGTTCAATGCGCAGTCGGTGCAGTCCGTACCGAGGCGTTGTGCCAATACCTCCAGCGCCCCCAAGGAAACGCGCCGGTAGGCGTCGTCCCGTGCTGAGTGCAGCGGGAACAACGCCGGTTCTTCCAGTACGAGCCATCCTCCTGGACTCAGCCATCGTGTTGTGGCGGAGTGGACGTAGTCGCGTTCCGGCAGGTGGCACAGCAGGTATCGGGCATGAATGAGGTCCCATGAGCCGTCGGGGAACGAGTCTTGTGTGACGTCGTGGCAGAGGAACCGCAGGTTGTCGTGTCCCCGCGGGTCGAGAAAGCGCAGGCTTCGGTCAGTTCCTGTCACGTGAACGGAGGGGTGGCGTTCTGCCATCCAACGGGCGACTGAGCCATTTCCGGCTCCCAGTTCCAGCCACTGCGGGCCAACCTCACTTGGGAGGGACTCCAGCACGGACAGCGTTACAGGATCGAGCGCGTCGCTCAGCGCCTGCAGGCGTTCGTATTCGTTGGCGTCGGCATGGCTGAAGATCGTCTCGCCATACCCCTCGTCTGGAGTGCTCATCGCGGTCACCTCGGATCCCCGGAAGTCGAGGAGCTTGGACGGGCAGGGGTCGTCGCCAGTGGGGAGAGCGGCGTCAATGACGGCGATTCGCGTTCTGGTGTTCGCGGCGTCCACGCAGTAGCGAAGCCTGATCTCGGTGGACACGCCTTGGGCGGCGCCCACTCGCAGGGTGCGGTCGAGCGAGTCCGTGTGGGCGTTGGTGGCGGCGGTGAGTGCTTCGATAGAGCGGGGCGGTTCGTGAGGTGGTCGGCTACGTTTAGCTTTGCGGCTACGCGCAACGCTGCGGCGTAGGTGTAGCCCGTCGAGTTGTTAATCAAAGCCAGCGCCGGGTCCACGAGGTCCCTTCCGGTTGTTGGCGATACCACTGGACGGAACCAGAGGGTCCTTTTGCTTCGGTACCGCTGGTCGGGTTGGGGCTCTGACGATCCGTTCGTGCCAAATGCTGATCAGCTACGGCGTGCTATAGCTCAGCTCGCCTTGCAGCGCGTGCATGCCATCGCTGAGGACCCCAGCGCTGGACGCGCACCTCGGCAGGCGATGCGACCGGTATTTGAGGGACTTGATCATTGGGTCGCATGGCCAGTGATACGGCGCCCACGGCGCCGCCGTGTTCGCAGGGCGTGCCGCCCGTGGACGGGTGATCGGGCGGGTGAGTGCATGGGCCACTCCAGTCGGTGTTGAGCACTAGCCGGCCCCGGTGTGTCGCCGGGGTCGGGTAGGGATGCCTTAGTGCCGGTGGGGGCGTCGCAGCCGGCCTGGTGGGATCGGAGCCAGTGGTCGGCTCCGTCGTGGTGGCCGGTGGTGTGCAGGAATCCGGCCAGCACGTTGACTTCGATGTAGGTCAGGAAGATGGCGAGGTCGTCGGCGAGCATCCCGTCGTCGAAGACCTCGGCCAGGATCTCGCCAAGGCCGTAGTAAGAGGGCACCGCAATCGGGATGGTCACGGGGTTCTCCTAGCGGGAACACCCATGCGGGTGCGTGAAGGACGCGTGGGTGGCGTGATGCAGGGCCAGGGCACAGCCTGTTTCCGGGGCTATGCGGTGTTGGGTCCCAGATGCAGTTGGGGCGGTGCGTAGCTGCCCGAGACGGGTTAGCCGTCGTGCCATCCGCGGCACTCGATGGTCCCGAGAATCCGTCCGGAGACGGCGAGCTTGTCGCGGGCCTCGGCTTCGGCGTCATCGATGCTGCTGCCGTACAGCTTCTCCCGGTGTTCCTGGTCGTCGTCGATATCCACCGTTGTGTCAGGAAAAGCCTGCTGCCACATGCGGAACATCAGTCCAGTCGCGGTGGTGTTGAGCGATGCGATCTGGCTGGCGTGGCCGAACGCGAGGACGATTTCGGCGGCGGTGCCGGGCCGGGTGTCGTCGCCTTGGGCGACGCGGTCGGGGAGTTCGCGGGCATGGCCGCGGTGGACAAACTCCGTACGCATCCGATCAGTTGAGACTCGCGGGACGCCGTGCCTGGTCTGCTCGCTGCGCACGTGTCCGCCCAGCGCCGGTCCTGCCGGCGGCCAGGGTGGTGGACACGGCGTGCGAGTACAGCCGTCCGGCGCGGTAGGAGGACCGCACCAGCGGCCCCGCCAGCACCCCTGCCAAGCCGGTTTCGGTGGCGAATCGGGAGTGTTCGGCGAATTCTTCCGGTTTGACCCAGCGTTCGACGGGGTGGTGTTTGGCGGATGGCCGCAGGTATTGGGTGATCGTGAGGAGGTCGCAGCCGGCCATGTGCAGGTCGGTGATGGTGGCCTGAACTTCCTCCGGGGTTTCACCCATGCCGAGGATGAGGTTGGACTTGGTGACCAGGCCGTGCTCCCGCGCGGCGCTGAGCACGTCCAAGGACCGCTGGTAGCGGAACGCGGGGCGAATTCGTTTGAAGACCCGTGGCACGGTCTCGACGTTGTGCGCGAGCACCTCTGGTTCGGAGTCGAAGACCTCCTTCAGCAGTCCGGGATCGCCGCCGAAGTCGGGGATGAGGTTCTCGACGCCGGTGCCGGGGTTGAGCGCGTGGATCTGGCGGACCGTCTCGGCGTAGAGCCAGGCACCGCCGTCGTCGAGGTCGTCGCGGGCAACACCGGTGATGGTGGCGTAGCGAAGGCGCATGGTCCGCACGCTCTGGGCGACCCGATGCGGTTCGTCGCGGTCCAGTCCGAGGGGTTTGCCGGTGTCGATCTGGCAGAAGTCGCAGCGGCGGGTGCACTGGTCTCCTCCGATGAGGAAGGTGGCCTCGCGGTCCTCCCAGCATTCGAAGATGTTCGGGCAGCCTGCTTCTTCGCAGACGGTGTGCAGTCCCTCGCGTCGAACGAGGTCCTTGAGCTCGGTGTAGTGCGGGCCGGTCCGGGCGCGGGTGCGGATCCAGTCCGGCTTCGGTTCGCTCGGCGTTCGCGCGTTGCGGGCCTCGACGCGCAGCAGTCGGCGTCCCTCGGGCGCGACCGTCATGTTCTACTTCCCTCGCTGGAATCCGGGTCCGCGGGGCGTGTCAGGCCACGCGGACCCGGAGGTCATCAGGTGTTGAGCGGGCGGCCGAGCGCGGCGAGCACCGACTCGTGCATGGCCTCCGACAGGGTCGGGTGGGCGAAGACGACCTCGGCGAGGTCGTCGGCTGTGGCCTCCAAGGACCGGGCGATGCCGAAGCCCTGGACCTGTTCGGTGACCTCGGGGCCGACCATGTGCGCTCCCAGCAGTTCGCCGCTGGTGGCGTCGAAGATCGTCTTGACGAAGCCCTCGGGTTCGCCGAGGGCCAGCGCCTTGCCCGATGCGGTCAGGTCGAAGCGCCCGACGCGCAGCTCCCGGCCGGTGGCCGCGGCTTGCGCTTCGGTCAGTCCGAGGCTGGCAACCTGTGGGCGGGCGTAGGTGCAGCCGGGCACGTAGTCGTGGTCGAGCGGTGCGACGTGCCCGACTCCGGCGAGCTTTTCCACGCACAGCACCCCTTCGTGGCTGGCTTTGTGGGCCAGGCACGGGGCTCCCGCGACGTCTCCGATCGCGTACAGGCCGAAGACGTTGGTGCGGCACCACTGGTCGGTTCGCACGAAACCGCCGTCCAGCTCGACCCCGAGCTCCTCCAGGCCGAGGCCTTCGACGTTGGCCTGCACACCCGCCGCCACCAGCACCCGGTCGACGGTGATCGGGTCGCCGTCCAGAGTCGCGGTCACCCCTTCCGTGCCGACGTCGATCTCGGAGACCGAGGTCGAGGTGTGCACGCGGATTCCGCGCTTCTCGAACCGCGTGCGCACGTGGTCGGCGACCTCGGCGTCCTCGGCGGGCATGATCTGCGGCGCCAGCTCGACGAGGGTGACCTCGCTTCCCAGGTCGGCGTAGAGGCTGGCGAACTCGACGCCGATGGCTCCGGATCCGACGATCAGCAGGGACTTCGGCAGTTCCGCGGGGACCAGCGCGTCGAAGTAGGTCCACACCCGGTCGCCGTCGGGAATCACGCCCGGCACCGGCAGCGGGCGTGCACCGGTGGCCAGGATGACGTGATCGGCGCGGTACTCCGCACCGTCGACATCGACGACACCCTTGCCTGTCAACCGGGCGGAACCGGTGATGACATCGACGCCGTTCTTGCGCATCAGGTAGCCGACGCCGTCGGAGAGCCGCTCGGACACAGATCGGCTGAACTCCACCAGTCCCGCCATGTCGAAATCCACGCCGGTCGCGCTGAAACCCAGCGGCTTGAGATTCGCCAGGGTGTGTGCGACGTCGGCGCCGTGCAGCAGCGCCTTGGTCGGGATGCAGCCCCAGTTCAGGCAGATCCCGCCGAGCCGGTCGCGCTCGACGACCGCGGTGCGCAAACCGAGCTGCGCAGCGCGGATCGCCGCCACGTAACCACCGGGCCCGGCTCCGATGACGAGCACGTCGTACTTCTCGCTCATGGACACTCCTTAGACCAGCATCAGGGCCGGTGACTCGACGAATCGCTTCAACTCGGCCAGGAAACTGGCGCCCAGCGCGCCGTCGATCACCCGGTGGTCACAGGAAAGCGTGACCGTCAGGACCGTGCGCGGGACGACCTCGCCGTTCGCGACGACCGGTCGCTGGGTGCCCGCTCCGACCGCGAGGATCGCCACCTGCGGCGGATTGATGATCGCGTCGAACGCGCGCACGCCGTGCATGCCGAGGTTGGACACCGTGAACGTGCCGCCCTGGAATTCCTCTGGTGCGAGCGTGCCGCTCTTGGCCTTGGTGACCAACGAGTGCACCTCCTCGGAAACCGATGCCAAAGAGCGGGTGTCGGTCTTGCGGACGATCGGCGTGATCAGCCCGGAGGGCAGGGCGACCGCCACGGAGACATCGGCGTGGGTGTAGCGGCGCACCAACTGGGTCTGCTCGTCGAATTGCACGTTGACCTCAGGCACCCTGAGCAACGCCGCCCCGCAAGCCTTGACGATGAAGTCGTTCACCGACAGCTTCACCGACGGCACCGTGGCGTTGATCTGCTTGCGCAACGCGAGCAAATCGTCGATCTCGAGGTCAGCGGTGAGCCGGAAGTGCGGGGCACCGCGCTTCGACGCTTGCAGCCGCTGCCCGATCGCCTTGCGCATCGAGTCGAACGCCACGGTTTCGAACTCCACCGGGGTCTCGGCGTCGCTCGAGGCTTCGGCGCTTGTCGTGACCAAGCCGAATTTCCGCTCGGCCTCGCGGACGTCGGCCTCGCAGACCCGTCCGCGTGAACCGGTCGCCCGGCAGTCGTGCAGGTTGATGCCGAGATTGCCGGCCAGCCTGCGGGCGACCGGGGTCGCATCGACCTCGCTGTCGTCCTGTAGCGTGCGGCCCGGCATCTTGGGACGATCCGGGGGAGCGGGTGCCGCGATCGAGCCGCCGGCCGAGCGGACCGCTGCGTGCACGTCCTCCACCGAGACCCGACCGGCACGGCCGGTTCCAGTGATCTTGCCCAGGTCGATCGTGAGCTTCTCCGCCAGTTTGAGCGCGTGCGGAGTCACGAAGACCTCACCACTGGTCTCACCCTGCAAGGACTCCGGTACGAGAGTGGAGCCCGACGACGTCCCAGGCTTCGGGGCAGGAGCCGCCGCCGGGGTCGCAGCCGCTTCCGGAGCGTCGGCTTCGGCCGGGGCGGTGACTTCGGCCGGCACTGGGGTCGCCCGGCGGGACGACAAGAACTCCTCGATCTCGGCGTCGGACACGGTTTCGGCCGCCGACACCGCCAGAACCCCACCCACCGGCAGCGTCTCGCCGGGCTGGGCGACGATCCGCCGCAGCAGCCCGTCGAACGGTGCCTCGAGCTCGTTGGTGATCTTGCTGGTCTCGACCTCGCAGAGCAGGTCGCCCTTGCGGAAGCTGGTCCCCTCCGACACGCGCCACACGGTGACGGTGCCCTCCTCCATCGACAGTCCCCACTTGGGGACCTCGATCGCGTTGATCTCGCTCATGATCAGGCCGTCACCACCTTGCGCACTGCGTCCTCGATCCGCGCGGCGTCGGGCAGCCAAGCGTTCTCCAGCTTCGGCGAGAACGGCACCGGCGTGTGCGGCGGCGTCACCAGTTCGATGGGGGCGCTCAGCGAACCGAGCGCCTTCGTGGCGATCAGCGCGGCGACGTCGTGGCCGAACCCGCACCGCGCGGCCGACTCGTCGACGATCACAACCCGGCCGGTGGCAGCCACCGACTCCAGCACGCCCTCCTCGTCCAGCGGCGACACCGTGCGCGGGTCGACCACCTCCACGGAGATCCCCTCGGCGGCGAGCTTGTCGGCCGCGTCGTTGGCGGCGTTGACCATCGCCGACAACGCGATCACCGTGACGTCGGTGCCCTGACGGGTGTAGTTGGCGACGCCGAACGGGATCGTGAACGGCTCGTCGGGAACCTCGCCCTTGGTGTCGTAGAGAGTCTTGTGCTCGCAGAAGACGACCGGGTCGTCATCGCGGATCGCCTGGATCAGCAACCCCTTCGCATCGTGCGGGTTCGAGGGCGCGACGACCTTGAGACCGGGCACCGCGGCGAAGACGTTGTACGGCGACTGCGAGTGCTGGGCGGCGGCGTTGAACCCGGCGCCGATCATCCCGCGCACCACCAGAGGGGTGCGCGCCTTGCCGCCGAACATGTACCGGAACTTGGCCGCCTGGTTGTACAGCGCGTCGTAGCAGACCCCGAAGAAGTCCATGAACATCAGTTCCGCGACCGGCCGCAGACCGGTCAGCGCCGCGCCGGCCGCCATCCCGATGATCGCCGACTCGGTGATCGGGGTGTCGATGACCCGCTTTGAGCCGAACTCGCCCCACAGGCCCTTGGTGACGCCGAGAACGCCACCGAAGGCCTCGATCTTCTTCGTTTCCAGATCCGGATTGGTTCCGGCGTGGCCCCCACGCAGATCCTCACCGATCTGCACCACGGTGGCGTCGCGCTGCATTTCCTGGGCCAGCGCGTCCTTGACCGCTTCGCGGTAGGTCTTCTTCGACGAAGTCATGATTTCCGTTCCCTCAGTACGACACGTAGACGTCGGTCAGCAGGTTCTCGACCTCCGGGTATGCGGCCGCGCGGGCCTTGGCCACGGCGTCGTCCACCCGGAGCCGGGCTTCCTCTTCGATCGAGTCGAGTTCCTTCGCACTGGCCTTCCTGGAATCGACCTTCGCGCGGAAGTTCAACAGCGGGTCCTTGGTGCGGCGCAACTCCGCGACCTGCTCGGGCGTGCGGTAGAGCTGGGCGTCACCCTCGAAATGGCCGAACCAGCGGTGCGCCCGTGCCTCGATCGCGGTCGGGCCGCCACCGTCGCGGGCGCGTTCGACCGCCTGCCGGGCCGCCTCGTGGACCTCGAAGAAGTCGGTCCCGTCGACCGACACGCCGGGCATCCCGAAGGAGGCGGCGCGCGCGGCGATGTCCGGGGCGCCGACCGCGTAGTCGGTGCCGGTGGCCTCGCCGAACCCGTTGTTCTCGATGACGAACACGATCGGCAGTTGCAGCACGACCGCCATGTTCATCGCCTCGAAGACGGTGCCCTGATTCGAGCCGCCGTCACCGGTGAACGACGCCGCCACACCGCCGGTGCCCAGCGTCTTCGAGCTCAGCGCAGCACCGATGGCCAGGGACGGTGCGCCACCGACGATCGCGTTGGCACCCAGCATGCCCACCGACAGGTCGGCGATGTGCATCGAGCCGCCCTTGCCGCGGCAGAGCCCGTCCTCCTTGCCGAAGATCTCGGCCATCATCCCGTGGATGTCACAGCCCTTGGCGATGCAGTGCCCGTGCCCCCGGTGGGTGGAACCGATGTGGTCGGTGTCGCGGAGGTTCTCGCACACCCCGACCGCGATCGCTTCCTGCCCCGAATAGAGGTGGATGAACCCGGGAATGTCGCCGGTCGCGTTCTCCTCGTGAAGACGGTCCTCGAACGCTCGAATCTCGGCCATTTTCCGATACGCGCCCAGCAGTGCCTGCTTGTTCAGCGCCATGTTGCTCCTCTTCGCCGCCGTTGGGACGCCAAAGGTATGGAGGATTCGTGAGCGGTCACCAGCGTTGCATCAGGTTGCATGGGAGCCGGAATTGTCGCTCCGAAAGGAGCACATCGATTCAGGAGGAAGAGATGACATGCAACCCGTTGCAACCCTTGCCGAGGAGCCGGCGCGAAAAGTTCGCTGTGGTGGTGTCACCTCCCCGACACATCGCGGTCACCTGCGAGGGCGCACGGGTCGAGGTGGGGAATTCCGTCGACGGATGCGGGGAGGTCGGCTCCAGCAGCGCTTCGATCGGCGTGAGGGCATCGCGGTCCTCCGACTGCCAGGTTCGGCGGGTCCGCGAGCGACGGGCGAGACCGACTGACAGGAGTTGCCGATGAAGACCGACCGTCTCGAAACCGCCGTGCCCGCCGGGGTGGACCTGCACCAGTACACCCGGTCCTTGGTCCGGGTTCACGAGGCGATGCTCTCCGGCCAGCAGCCGCCTGTGCAGCCGAGGCCGCTGATCCGCCAATCGTGGGGACGAGCACGTACCCAAGGCGTCGACCCCGACCGCGGCGGAGACTGCCGGCAGGCTTCCGCCGGCGAGATCGAGCAGCGTCGCGCCACCTGCGGTCTCACCGAAGAGGCGCTGCGCGCACTGCGCACCGGACTGGTGCCTGCGGCTCAGAGCGCCGGCCACATCGTGGTCATCGTGGACGCCGACGGCCGCGTTCTGTGGCGCGATGGACACCCCGCGGTGTTCCGGCTCGCCGATCGGCTGGGCTTCGTCGAGGGAGCGAGCTGGGCTGAACATGCGGTCGGAACCAACGCCATCGGCACCGCACTGGTCGAAGACCGGCCCGTGCAGATCCACTCGGCGGAGCACTTCGTCCGCGCCCACCACACCTGGACCTGCTCCGCAGCACCCATCCACGACGCCGCTGACGGGCGGTTGCTGGGCGCCGTCGACATCAGCGGCCCCGCCGACACCGTGCACCCCAGCACGCTCGCGCTGGTGCACGCCGTTGCCGGGCTCGCCGAAGCCCGCCTGCGCGAAGCTCACCGCACCCGCCTCGACCGGCTGCGCGCGATCGCGGCGCCGCTCCTGGCGAAGGTCGACGGGCAGGCGTTGGTGACCGACCGCCACGGTTGGGTCGCCGCATCCACCGGGCTGCCGCCGATCGACCGCGTGGTGCTGACGGAACGCGCTGACGCCGAGCAGGTGTGGCTGCCCGCGTTCGGGGCCTGCTCGCTCGAGCCGCTGCCCGAGGGAGTCCTGCTGCGTCCACGAGGGGAGCGGTCGGTGGCCGGAACCCGGCTGGTGCTCGACCTCGGCTCCGTTCGGCCCACGCTGACCGTGCATCGGGAGAGCGGCACCTGGACCTATCCGCTGAGCGGCAGGCACGCCGACATCCTGGCCCACCTGGCCGCGAACCGGTCGGGCAGCAGCGCTGCCGACCTCGCTGAGCACCTTTTCGCGGACGGCACCAGAACCACCACCGTCCGCGCGGAGATGTCCCGCCTGCGCAAGCGGTTCTCCGACCTGCTCGACCACCGGCCGTACCGCTTCCTGCCAGACCTGGACATCACCGTCGCGGCGTGAGGCGTCAGGCCGACAGGCACGTTCGATCCAGCACCCACGCGGTGCTGGGTGGCGTCCCGCACGCCTCCGAGGCACCTTCACCCCACGGCATGGCCGGTTCCTGCCCCAGGTGGAACCGCAGGATCCCGGCCCTCGACAGCGGCTTGTTCAGCCCGCTGACCACATGAGAGGAGTTCGACATGACGGACACCATGCAGGCGGCGGTCTACCGAGGACGACGCAGTCTGAGCGTCAACGAGGTGCCGGTGCCGGCTGCCCGGTACGGCGAGGTTCTCGTGGAAGTCGGGTTCAACGGGATTTGTGGGACGGACCTGCACGAGTTCTTCGCGGGGCCGATCTTCGTCCCTGACGGCGTCCCGCACCCCTTGACCGACAAGGCGATGCCGCTGGTCATGGGCCACGAGTTCGCCGGCACGATCCGCGAAGTCGGCGCCGGTGTGACGGGCTGGTCAGCAGGAGACCGGGTGGCCGTCGAGCCGGTCTACCGGTGCGGCGAGTGCGCTGCGTGCAGGGCGGGCCACTACAACATCTGCCAGAAGATCGGCTTTCACGGGCTGATGTCCGACGGGGGCATGGCCCGGTACACGACGGTGCCGGACTACATGCTGCACCGGCTGCCCGACTCGGTGTCGCTGGAGCTGGGCGCACTGGTAGAGCCGATGTCGGTCGCCTACCACGCGACGACATTGGCCGACCTGAACCCCGGTGACACCGCGTTGGTGTTCGGTGCCGGTCCGATCGGCATCGGTGTCTTCCAAGCGCTGCGGGGGCAGGGAATCGAGAACACGCTGGTGGTCGAGCCTTCGGCGACGCGGCGCGCGGCGATCGAGCGGCTCGGTGCCCGCACCGTCGACCCCGCGGACGTGGACGTGGCCGCGCTGGTCGCCGATGAGACCCGAGGGGCGATGGCGGACGCGGCTTTCGATGCGGCAGGGGTCGCGGCTGCGGTGGGAACCGCGCTCGGGGCGATCGGCGCCCGACGTCCCCTGGTGGCTGTCGCCATCTACGAAACGCCGCTCGAAACCCCGCTGCTGGAGCTGGTCATGCACGAATCACGCATCCAGGGGTCGCTGTGCTACACGAGCTCGGATTTCGAAGCGGTCATCGCCTTGATGGCCGAGGGCAAGTACGACACCACGGGCTGGGTGGAGTCGATCGCGATCGGCGACGTCGTCGCGGAAGGTTTCGAATCGCTCCACCGGGGCGAGAAGATGAAAGTGCTCGTCGACCCGACCCGGTGACCGTCGGGACAGCGTTCCACGGCTGGGAGCGCGACGCTCGACGCCCGCCGGGCCCGATGTGGATGCGTAGCAGTTGAGCGGCTGCTCGGCCGGGGCGTCGGCACTTCCTGCGCGGGTGAGTCGTGGGTACGGCAGCAAGCCGGATCGACGAGCATCGGAGGAGTCCGTCATGAGCCTCATCGGCACCGTGCTGGGGTACGTCGTGACGGCGTACCTGCTGCTGCTCATCGCTCGAATGGTGCTGGATTGGGCTCGGGCACCGACCGAGGGGCCGCCCTGGGTGAGGCGCGCTCGTGCGCTGACCCACGCCGGGACCGAGCCGGTGATCGCGCCGGTGCGGCGGGTGCGCGTCGGCGAGATCTCGATCGACCTGGCCTTCACCGCTGTGTTCGTGGTCGTGCTGATCCTGCGTTCGGTGGCCTTCGGCCTGTAGCGGTGTTCAAGGCCTTGCTCGCTCGTCCTGGAGGTCAGGACGGCTGGCAGCGGGGGCACCAGACGGTGCTGCGCCCTGCGATCTTGCTCCGGCTCAGAGGTGTCGAACACCGCGGGCATCGGGCGTCGTGCTCGTCCCGGTGTCCGGTCAGCCAGGACGGGCGGTCGGGAACGTGCCCGACGCGGGACGAGCTGCGCAGCACCGAGCCCAGTCGGGCGTGCAGTCTCGCCCAGTGCGCCGCCTCCAGGTCGGTGGTGCTCAGCGTCGGCGCCAGCCGCGAGCGCCACAGGATCTCGTCCACGCACAGGTTGCCCAGGCCCGCCACGACGGTCTGGTCCATCAGCGCGGGCTTGATCCGGCGTGCCGTGCGGGTCAGCCTCGCGCGCAGGTCGCGGCGGCTCACCCCGGCGGCGTCGGGACCCAGGCCCCCGAGCAGTTCCTCGACCTCGGAGCGCTCGGTCGCCAACCGCAGTCCGGTGAGCTTGCGCATGTCCCGGTAGCGCAACGCACCGTCGCGGAACTCGAAGACGACGCGATCGTGCCGGTGATCGGCTTGCTCGCCCGGGGTCCACACGAAGGCGCCGGTCATGCCGAAATGCGCCAGCAGCTGCGGAAAACCGGACCGGTTGCGGGTCGGAACGAGAAGCCACTTGCCGCACCTGCTCGGCTCCGCGATCACCCGGCCCTGGAGAGCACGTGCGAACTCCTCCGGCGAGGTGCGCACGACGCCCGCGTCGAGCACGCGCACCGCCGCGACTTTCGAGCCCACGACGTGGTCGGCGACCACGCGGCGAAATCCTTCGACGTCGGGCAGCTCCGGCATGGCCTCACCTACGGGTGGTCGTCGCCCGGGGTGTGCGGATCGCTTCCCTGCCCGAAGGTCGCCAAGCGCTCGACCAAGGCGTCGTCATCGGGATCCAGGGGCATCGGCTGCTCGACGTGGCCGGTGCGGTCTCCGGTGGCGAGCACGCCCAACCACCCCGCCGCCTCGTCCGGATCGGGGAGCAGCGAAGCCGCATCGGCCTCCTGCCCGACGCGGTAGTAGCGGCGGCCCTCCTCGTTGAAGCTCCAGCCGAGGTACGGCGTCCACTCCACGGGTATCTCCGGCGCGCCGCTGACCACGATCTCGACGGTCATCCGCTGCCGGTTCAGGCGGGCCGTGTCCAGTTCGATCTCCATCGCCCGGGCGGCCGTGCGCACGGCGTCCAGGTAACCGGCCATCGCATCCACGGTGCCGAGCCGCCCCTCGGTGCGGTCGCGCACGTGCCTGTCCAACGGGTCACCGTTCATCGCCGCGCTCCACCAACCTTCACAGGCGGGGGATCAGCACCCGCCCGACTCACCTCGGTGTTCCCGCCACCCGCTGGTCGCAAAACCCGAGCAACCCGAGGCTTCGCCGGCATCGGCGCTCTCCTGCTTCTGCCGCGCGATCGGGTTCACGCGATCGGCTGGGACCGCCGCTTGTGGTCGTCGTCCTGGTGGATGTCGTGGGTGCTGGTCAACCGGGCGCGGATCTGCTGGCCCTGTTCCCGGGCGGCTCCGGTGGTGTCGAACGGTGTTGCCATGACCAGCGCTGCGGCTCCTTGTGTCCAGGTCTGGTCGTCCGAGCGGTCCACTTCGACGGGGATGTGGTTGCGGAGGGCGGGCAGGTGGGCGCGCAGTGCGGGTTCGAAGCCCGGGCGCCAGTGCTGCCAGCCAGTGATTCCCTCGCCGTAGATCGCCACCGTTTCGGGGTCGACGATGTTGACCAGGCCGGCAACCGATCGTCCGAGGACCTCTCCAGCGTTGCGGAGGATCGCTTGTGCTGTTCGATCTCCCCGGTCCGCGGCGGTGTGGAGATCGGAGATGGTCTCGTCGGCGGTCAGAACACCCTGGTGGCGTGCTGCGGAGACGAGCGCGCGATCGCCGACGATCGCTTCGAGGCAACCGCGGTTGCCGCACACGCATTCCGGGCCGTTCGGATCGACCGGCGCGTGGCCGAGTTCGCCGGCGTCTCCGTGCGCGCCTCGGTACACCACATCATTGGTCACGATCGCCGCCCCGATGCCGGCTCCGATGGTGACGATCAGGAAGTCGCGGTGGTGGCGGCCTCTGCCGTAGAGGCAGTCAGCGGCGGCGAGTGCGTTGACGTCGTTGTCCACCAGCACGGGCAGCCCGAGGCTGGTTCGCAGTCGTCGTCCGAGCGGTAGGCCGCGCCATCCCAGGATGTCTGCGTTCACGACGCCCTCGGCGGGATCGTGGACCCCGCCGGGTACGCCGAGTCCGATTCCCAGGATCGAGCTGCTGTCCCCGTCGATCACGGCTGCGAGTGTGTCGGTGAGGTGGCCGAGCGCGTCCGCGGAAGCGGGATCGAAATCGTGGACCGAAAGATCGCGCACGGTCCCGTCGAGTTCCACGTCGGAGATGGCGAGGCGATCCGGCGCTATCTTGACTCCCAACGCGCGCTTGGGTGCACCGGCCAGGCCGAGCAGCTGCGCGGGTCTGCCACCGCGCGAGGGAGCTGAGGCGAGTTCTTCGAGCAGGCCGTGGGAGATCAATTCCTTGGTCACCTGGGTCACGGTCGCCGGGCTGAGACCCAGCCGCTGCGCGATCTCGGTCCGGCTCAAGGAACCGGACGTCCCTGCCAGGGCGAGAACGGCCGCGCGGTGGTGGTCTGTCGACGGTGAGGCCACCAAGCAACCCCTTTCGCTGTTTCGGAACGAAGTCCCAGACTAGGCGCCGGCCCCAGAAGGGTCAACGCGGGGCTCTGTTGTCGCCGACTGGCGCTGTGAACTGCGATTAGTGCTGAGGCGGCGGAGGGTGCGGTGGCGTTCGAACTAGGTCGACCTCGCCCCTTGACGTGGCTGGCGCCACAGCTTACCTTTCTACGCACTTAAATTAATTACGAAGAAACCCGCCGAGGGCTTCGGTGTTCCCAGCTCAGCGCCACCCCCTCGCACTGGTTGGCCGTTCCCGGCTTCTCAACGATCTTGAGGTTGCCGCGGCATCGCCCCATCACGGCGGACGGCCGCACGGCCGCAACACCGTCTCTGCAGCTCTTGACTTGGCTCGCGCTGCCAGTCGGAGGTCGAACAAAGGAGATCGACGTGAAATTGAGACGCGCTACGACTTTATCGATCATGATCTCGTCGTTGCTGCTCGCCGCCGCGTGCGGCAATGGTTCCCAGAGCTCGCAGCAGTCCGACAAGCTTGAAGGCCGAGGGCCGATCACCTTCGCGACCGGCAAGGACGACGGCTCCGGGCTCAACCCGAGGATCGTCGAGGAGTGGAACCGGACGCATCCGCAGGAACCTGTCCGGCTGATCGAGCTGCCGGCCTCGGGTGACGAGCAGCGCCAGCAGATGATTCAGAACGCGCAGACCGAGTCGGACGCGTTCACGGTGCTGGACCTGGACAACGTGTGGATGTCGGAGTTCGCTGCCCACCGGTGGATCTCGCCGCTGCCCAAGGAGCAGTTCGACACCTCGACGTTCTTGCGTCCGAACCTGGAGACCGCCGAGTACCGCGGCCGGCTGTTCGCCGTTCCGCACGGTTCCGACGGGGCGATGCTGTACTTCCGCAAGGACCTCCTGACCAAGGCAGGCGTTGCTCCACCGAAGACCTGGTCGGAGATGCAGCAGGCGTGCGAGAAGGTGCTCGCGCTGCCCGAGGCGGCCGGAATGTCCTGCTACACCGGTCAGTTCGAGAAGTACGAGGGCATGGTCGCGAACTTCGCTGAAGCGGTGCACAGCGCTGGTGGCGAGATCGTCGGCGCTGACGGCAAGCCGCACGTCAACACGCCGGAAGCCAAGCGAGGTCTGGACTTCCTGGTCGAGGGGTTCCGGTCGGGCATGATCCCCAAGGAAGCGATCGCCTTCAAGGAAGCGGAGTCGCGCAACGCCTTCCAGGACGGCCAGCTCGTCTTCACGCGCTGGTGGCCCGCCCAGTGGGCAAGCCTGAGCAAGACCGACGGCTCGTCCCCGGTGGCCGGCAAGTTCGACGTCGCCCCGTTGCCAGGGCTGTCGGGCCCGGGTGTGTCGAGCCTGGGCGGCCACAACCTGGCGATTTCGGCCTACGGCAAGAACAAGGCGACTGCGCTGGACTTCATCAAGTTCCGCACCAGCGAGCAGCAGCAGAAGTTCGCCTTGGATGTCGGGGCGTCGGCGCCCTCGCTCGCCGCGGTCTACGACGACCCGGCGCTGCAGGTGAAATACCCCTACCTGCCGGTGCTGAAGGATTCGATCGCCAACGCCGAGCCGCGCCCGCGAGTCATCAACTACGGAGAAGTGACTCAGGCGATCCAGGACGAAGCGTATAGCGCGCTGGCCGGCGCCAAGAGCTCTCAGCAGGCGCTCGCCGACATGCAGAGCCGGCTGGAGCAGCTGAGAAAGCCGTGAACCACGAGCGCTTAGATGCGAGGGATGTTATGACGATGACGGCGCAGCGTCCCGCCGACGAAGTGAGGCAGGTGCGCCCACCGGGCAAGGGCGGTAGTCGGAGGAGGAAACCGTCCGGTAGAGCCGCGGGGACCGCGAGGCTCGCTGGTGTGCTGGTCTCACCGACATTGCTGGTGCTGGGACTGGTCGTGGTGTACCCGCTCCTGTCGGCGTTGCGGCAGTCCTTCTACACCGAAGGCGAGAACGTCGACGCGGAAGGGTTCGTCATCGAAGGTGACCAGTTCGCCGGGCTGGCCAACTACGCCGACGCGATCGTGGGCGCAGGTGCGGGCCGCTTCTGGAACGCGATGTTCAACACGACGTTCTTCACCGTCACCACGGTGACCCTGGAAGCGGTGCTGGGCATGGCGATGGCGCTGATCATGCACCGCGCGTTCCGCGGGCGGGGCCTGGTCCGGGCGAGCGTGCTGGTGCCGTGGGCGATCCCGACCGCGGTCTCCGGTCTGCTGTGGCGGTGGATCTTCGCCCCGGACGGCGTTGCCAACACCATGCTCGGACAACAGGTTCTGTGGAGCGCGGACGGTCCCCAAGCGCAGCTCGCGGTCATCATCGCCGAGGTGTGGAAGACGGCCCCGTTCGTCGGGCTGCTGACCCTCGCGGGCCTGCAGATCATCCCGAACGAGGTCTACGAGGCGGCCAAGGTCGACGGCGCCACCGCGTGGCGGCGGTTCTGGAACATCACTCTGCCGCTGGTAAAGCCCGCGCTGCTGGTGGCGGTGCTGTTCCGGATGCTGGATTCGCTGCGCATGTTCGACCTGCCGTTCGTGCTGGTCGGGCAGCAGAAGCACTCGGTGGAAACGTTGTCCATGCTGGCCTGGCAAGAGGCCACGAACGTCCACTACGGCCCTGCGGCGGCGTACGCCACGATCATGTTCGGCTACGTGGCCCTCGTCGCCTTCGCCTTCGTCAAGCTGCTCGGGGCGGACGTCATCGGCGACACCCGCAACCGGCGTCGCGAGGGGCGGAAAGCCCGTTCCAAGGCAGGAAAGGGGGTCACGGCATGACCACCCACGCATCCGCACGCGGGGATCAGCGAGAAGCCGTTTGGAAGCGCTGGCTGCCCCACCTCGGCATCGTCGGCATCGTCGCGTTCTGCCTGGCGCCGTTCTACTGGATGGTGATCACCGCCTTCCGGCGCCCGTCGGACCAGTACGACACCTTCCCCGTTCCGCGCATCTGGTCGGTGGACAACTTCCTCGCCGTCTTCGCACCGGATACGGGGTTCGGCCGAGCCTTGGCCAACAGCCTCCTCGTGGCGGGGGTGACCACCGTGCTGACTCTGATCGTGGGGATCTCCACGGCCTATGCCTTGGCGCGGCTGGACTTCCGGGGCAAGAACCTCGTGCTGGCGCTGATCATCGCCTGCAGCATGTTCCCCGGGATCTCACTGGTGGTGCCGCTGCTGAAGCTGTTCACCAGCATCGGCTGGATCAACACCTACCAGGCCATGATCACGCCCAGCCTGTCGTTCGCGCTGCCGCTGGCGGTGTGGAACCTGACGACGTTCTTCCGGCAGATGCCGGTCGAACTCGAACAGGCGGCCATGATCGACGGGTGCACGCCGGGCCAGGCGTTCCGGAAGGTGATCTTGCCGCTGGCGGCCCCGGGCGTGTTCACCACGGCGATCTTGACCTTCATCATGGCGTGGAACGAGTTCATCATCGCGTTGTCGATGGTCAACGAGAAGGAGATGCAGACGGTCACCGTCGCGATCTCCAAGTTCACCGGCTCGCAGGGGTTCGAGCAGCCCTTCGGCACGCAGATGGCTGCCGGTGTCGTCGTCACCGTCCCGCTCGTGATCGCCGTGCTGATCTTCCAGCGCCGCATCGTCGCCGGTCTCACCGCCGGTGGCGTCAAGTAACCCGCACATCACCGAGGAGAGGCCTCACCGATGCACGACAAGCACTTGATCGATCCGCACCAGGAACCCGCCCCGTGGTGGCGCGATGCGGTGATCTACCAGGTCTACATCCGCAGCTTCGCCGACGGGAACGGCGATGGCATGGGCGACATCGACGGAATCCGGTCGAAACTGCCCTATCTGCGCGACCTCGGCGTTGACGCCATCTGGATCAACCCCTGGTACCCGTCACCGCAGGCCGACGCCGGCTACGACGTGGCCGACTTCCGCGACATCGAACCCCGATTCGGCACCCTCGACGACGCTGACGAGCTCATCGCCGAGGCGCACGAGCACGGCATCCGCGTCATCCCCGACCTCGTGCCCAACCACACCTCCGACCAGCACGAGTGGTTCCAGGCAGCGCTGGCCGCCGGGCCCGGCAGCCTCGAACGCGCGCGCTACATCTTCCGACCGGGTCGCGGTCCGGACGGGTCGGAGCCGCCGAACAACTGGAACTCCTGCTTCGGTGGCCCCGCCTGGACGCGGGTGAGCGAACCCGACGGCAGCCCAGGGGAGTGGTACCTGCACCTGTTCGCCCCGGAGCAGCCCGACCTGAACTGGGCGCACGGCGAGGTTCGGGAGGAGTTCGAAGCGATCCTGCGGTTCTGGTTCGACCGCGGCATCGACGGCTTCCGGATCGATGTCGCCCACGGCCTGATCAAGGACACCGATCTGCCCGACGTCGTCGCACCGCAGGGATCCGGGTACGTCTACCCCGAGGGCGAGCATCCGCACTGGGACCGCGACGAGGTGCACGAGATCTACCGGGGCTGGCGGAGCATCGCCGACGAGTACCCCGGCCACCGGAAGTTCGTGGCAGAAGCCTGGGCCGACAGCCCGCAACGGCTGGCCAACTACGTTCGCGCCGAGGGCCTGCACACCGCGTTCAACTTCGACTTCCTGCAGGCGACCTGGAACGCCGAGCGGCTGCGCGAGGTCATCGACACCACCACCTCGAGCCTGAACGCGGTGGGTGCCCCGGCGACCTGGGTGCTGTCCAACCACGACGTCCCCCGCCACGTGACCCGGTACGGACGCCCGCCTGTCGACTGGGTTCCTGGCCAGCACTACCGCGCGGACGGTGGGACGGACCTGGAGCTGGGTACTCGTCGGGCTCGCGCCGCGGCGCTGCTCATGCTGTCGCTGCCCGGTGGCGCCTACATCTACCAGGGCGAAGAGCTGGGCCTGCCCGAGGTCGAAGACCTCCCGGAGGAGCTGCTCCAGGACCCGGTGTGGGAGCGGTCCGGGCACACCGAGCGCGGCCGAGACGGTTGCCGAGTGCCGATTCCGTGGTCCGGGGAGAAGCCGCCGTTCGGCTTCAGCCCGGCCAGCGCCACGGCTGATTCGTGGCTGCCGCAGCCGGATTCGTGGAAGGACCTCACGGCTGACGTGCAGACTGGCGAGCCCGGCTCGATGCTCGAGCTCTACCGCGCCGCCCTGCGCATCCGTCGCGAGCACCCCGCGCTCGGCGAGGGAGACCTGGCTTGGAACGACGCCGGTGACGGAGTCCTGTCGTTCACCCGCACCCCCGGTTTCGCCTGCGTGGTCAACCTCTCCGAGAAGGCCCAGCGCCTGCCCGAGCACGACCACGTGCTGCTGGCCAGCGGCGAACTGGACGACGAGCTGCTCCCGCCCGACACCGCCGTCTGGCTGTCCCTGTGAACGCCGCGGTCGAGGAAAGAGGTATCTGATGGCGACCATCAGCTATGACAAGGCGACCCGGCAGTACCCGGGCGCGGACCGGCCCGCGGTGGACGATCTGGCCCTTGACATCGCCGACGGGGAGTTCCTCGTCCTGGTCGGACCGTCCGGATGCGGGAAGTCGACCAGCCTGCGGATGCTGGCGGGACTCGAGGACGTGGACTCCGGCGCGATCCACATCGGCGACCGCGAGGTCACCCACCTCTCGCCGAAGGACCGGGACATCGCGATGGTGTTCCAGAACTACGCCTTGTACCCGCACATGACCGTGGCGCAGAACATGGGCTTCGCCCTGAAGATCGCCGGATCAGCGAAGGACGAGATCAACCGCCGGGTCGCCGAGGCCGCGAAGCTGCTCGACCTGGAGCCGTACCTGGATCGCAAGCCCAAAGCCCTCTCGGGTGGGCAGCGGCAGCGGGTGGCGATGGGCCGAGCCATCGTGCGCGAACCCCAGGTGTTCCTCATGGACGAGCCGCTGTCCAACTTGGACGCCAAGCTGCGCGTGTCGACGCGTTCGCAGATCGCCGCCCTGCAGCGCAGGCTCGGCGTCACGACGGTCTACGTCACCCACGACCAAGTCGAAGCCATGACGATGGGTGACCGGGTCGCGGTGCTCAACAACGGCGTGCTCCAGCAGTGCGCCTCCCCGCGGGCTCTCTACGAGCGGCCCGCGAACGTCTTCGTCGCCGGCTTCATCGGCTCGCCCGCGATGAACCTCGCCACCTGCGACCTGGTCGACGGTGGGACGCGGCTGGGCGGACTGTTCCTCCCGCTGCCGCGAAACACCACAGGAGCAGCCAGCGCCGACGGTTCGTCCACGGTGACGATCGGTTTTCGGCCGGAAGACCTCGACGTCGTCGGCCCGGGCGCGGAGGGGCTGGCGGGCACGGTCACGCTCGTCGAGGAACTCGGCTCCGACGCCTACGCCTACTGCAGGCTCACCGAAGGCGGCCGCACCCACGGCGAGGTGGACGTCATCGCCCGCGTTGATCCGCGCGCCGGCGTCACCCAGGGCGAGCAGATCCACCTGCGCCCACGTGCAGATGCGCTCCACGCGTTCTCCGCCACCACCGGGGAACGTCTTCCCACCTGACCAATTCGACCCCGGTGCGGGCGGACATGCCGCCCGCACCGGGGTCCACCACGGTTCCATTCGGCAGCAGGGCGATGGTGCCGCTGTCGCGATCGAGGCCGACATCACCGCCGAAGGCCAGGTCGTTAAAGTGGTCATGCTCGCCGGTGGCGCCAAGCGGCTCCTGCTCGCTGCTGGGACTGTGCTGGCCCTGTGTCCGTCGTGACGCCGGCCTCGCCGCGGTGTGATACGGCGACTGCCTGGTGCCGACGATGATTGCGGTTGCTTGACCTGGGGCAGAGGCTCGCATTCGAACTGATGGCGCCATGCCAGCCGATCCGAACCGGTTCAGTGCGAGCGTCATACACCGGGTGTGAGTGCTGATCTTCCACCATCGTGTGGCACTCGATCCGGCATTGCTATTCGCCCGGAGCGCTGCTCTCCTGCGCACCTTGGATCGTCGATCTAGTTTTTAACGCATGAGAAGCAAGATCGTGTGTATGTGCGTGGGGTTTGTGGTCGTAGCCGTGTCTCTGGTCAGCTGCGCGAATCGACCTGTAGCCGAAACCGGGCATGCACAGTTCAGTGCACATGACAATGTCGCCCAAGATGCGGCAGGTACAGAGATGGCGCCACGCCTCGCGGGTATGCCGGCCGACGAGGATCCCGCCAACATCTATTCGGCAACGACACGGCCCGAGCGGCTTAGCGAGCCGATGCGCGCCGCCCGCGAACTCGTCTACGTACCCAACAGCGAAGACGACACCGTCTCGGTGATCGATCCCAAGACCTTCGCTGTCATCGATACGTTCCCGGCCGGGGACGAGCCGCAGCACGTGGTGCCCTCCTACGATATGCGCTCGCTGTACGCGGTCGCGGACAAGGTGCCCGGAGGCTCGCTCACCCCGATCGACCTGCGGACCGGCAAACCCGGCCAGCCCATCCCGGTGCAGGACCCCTACAACCTCTACTTCACCCCGGACGGCACATCCGCCATCGTTGTCGCCGAGGCCTACAAGCGCCTGGACTTCTACGACCCGCACACCTGGCAGCGGCAGAGCAGCCTGGACACCCCCGGCTGCGACGGGGTCAACCACATGGACTTCACCGCCGACGGCAAACGCGCCCTGGTGGCCTGCGAGTTCGCCAACAAAGCCATCGTGCTCGACGTCGAGAATCGGCAAATCATCAAGGACTTCTACCTGCCCCAAAGCCACCACGGCATGCCGCAGGACACCCGTCTTTCCCCCGACGGCAAGACCTTCTACATGGCCGACATGAAGGCCGGGGGTTTCTACACGTTCAGCGGCGACGCCATGGAACAACTCGGCTTCGTCCCCACCGGCAGCGGCACGCACGGAATCTACTTCTCCCGCGACACGACGCGAATGTTCGTGACCAATCGCGGCGAGGGCAGCGTCAGCGTGCTCGACGCCAACACCCAGCAGCCCATCACCAAGTGGCACATCCCGGGCGGCGGCAGCCCGGACATGGGTGCACTGTCACCCGACGGACGGCAACTGTGGCTGTCCGGGCGCTACCACGCCGAGGTCTACGTTTTCGACACCACCGACGGCAGGCTGCTCACCCGCATACCGGTCGGCAACGGCCCACACGGGCTGACCTACCTCCCCCAACCCGGCCGCTACTCGCTCGGCCACACCAGCAACATCCGATAACCAACGGCACCGGCCGAATCGGTTCCCACACGGCACGCTGGGCGAATTTCCCGTGGCACCCCGTGCCCTGGGTCGGATGCCGATACCGGCTCCTTGGAAACCGCCGTCGGTCAGGGTGGGGAAACCGAGCTGGGAGGCGGCCCAGTAGAGGGCTCCCGGGACGTGGCCGGTGGCGGCGGTGATGTCGTGTATGCAGCCGGGTTCCACCGGTGCCGACCACAGCGGGAATCCGGTGTGGTCGGTCAGGACGAGGACGTTGCCGCCCTGGCGGTGGTGTTTTCCGGAATACCAGCGGTCGATCTCCCGACCGTGTTTGTTCAGGGTCTTCTCGCTGAGCCGGTCTGAGGCGAACAGCTTGCCGTCCAGGATCACGTAAGGATCACCGGCGGCCGCGGCGTCCCGCAGCGTGTCGTGCAGGTCGGGAGCCTGCCGGGCCAACACATCGATGACTTCGTCGACATAGCGGTATCCGGTCGCCCGCGAGATCTCGTTATCGCGGGCCAACGCGGCGATGGCAGTGCGATCCCGGAACCACCGCAACCCCAAAACCGCCTGCTTGAACGGCCTCAACGCCCGCCGCCCACGCCTGGTCCCACGACGCCGGCGCTCCTCGATCAATAAGCCACAGAGGTAACGGGCAAGTTCGTCAGCAACATCAAGCGTGGCACGATAGGCGATCACGTGGGG
Organism: Saccharopolyspora karakumensis; assembly: GCF_004349225.1. NCBI lineage: Bacteria > Bacillati > Actinomycetota > Actinomycetes > Pseudonocardiales > Pseudonocardiaceae > Saccharopolyspora > Saccharopolyspora karakumensis. The sequence continues at coordinate 64,046 of NZ_SMLA01000013.1, read as the reverse complement.
TCCTGGCTCTAACAGAAGGCGATCTTGTGATGATACCTCTTCTACCAGGACTCCACGCCCAATTCCGCCTCAGCGCCTCAGCCTCATCCCACTGAGATCACCTCAATGAAAACCAAGCTTCTGTGGAATAACGCCCCTGGTCAGAAAGTGTGCTCCCCGCGCAGGCGGGGATGATCCTCTCCCCGAACATGCACTGGTCGTCCGACATCCACTACCGACATCTGGCTCAGCAACCTCCCGCGCGTAGCCAGAAAACTCGTCCCGATGAGCAGAAGACCATTTTCTGGAGCGCGAGCCGAGGTTTGCACGGACCGGCACTGGTGCTGATCACGAACGCTGCGCATCCGGCGAGCGGCTACGATTGGGCGACCAATGTGGACCGTCAGGTGAAGAGCGCCGAGCTGTTGACCTACGGCGATCACTTCGGAGACACGTTGGCGGGGCAGTGGTTTTGAAGCGCGAGCTGGGAGTGCGCTGTAGGGCCCAGCTCAGGAGGTCGTCCCGCGTGTTACCACGGGCGGTCTCCTGTGTCCGAACGACCCGTGTTGGGCGATCGATGATCGCTGGTGCGGCCGTCGATCATCACCGCATGTAGTTCAACACGAGGGTCAGTGCTACGGACAGCACCACCGAAATGAGGACCATGGTCAGACAGCCGACCGCACCACCAACCGGCTTGATCTCCACATGGCGAAATCGCATTCTCGCCTCCGATGTAGTGCCGAGGCGGTGCGGTCGGCTGTCCGAACTCACGCGCCAGGCCCGTAGAGGGGTGTCCCGCGGGGTTCTGCTTTGGTTGTCGAGTTGCACATCTCGGTTGGATGGGCGTCTAGGCGAAGCCGATGGCCACCGACTGGACGTGAGGTGGCTGGATGTGGTGATCGGTCGGTCTGGCCTTTGGTGATGTAGCTCAGGATGCGGACATCGGGTCCAGATGGTCGAGTTTGAGGCCGCGGCAGGTCTTGGCGCTGCGCTGGGGCATTTTGCCGGTGGGTTCGCCGGGCTCGGGTGTCTGGCGTGGGGCTTTTCGTGTGGTGCTGGGTGGGTAAGGAGAGCTCGGCTCTTTCTGAGTGAGGTAATCCAGCCGGGTGGCCGTGTTCATGGGGTGAGCGCGGCCGTTTCTGTCGCGTCAGGGGTGAGCTTCTGCGCTTGGTGACTTCTTCGGTGACGCCGTTGTCGGCGATCTCGGAGATCGGCGCCGCCGAGTCCTTGTTCGCAACCGCAGTTTCGCCGCATTTTTCGATGGCGATGGCCCCCTGGGCTTGGTGGTGGCTGTCAGTCTTGCCAGGAGTCTTCTCGCGTTGCCGCGAGCACGGCTGCCAGCAATCCGGGGAAGCGCTGTTCCAGTTCGGTGTCGCGGAGTTCGCTGTAGCGGGCTGTGCCTTGCTCGTACTGGGCGATGATGCCGTTCTCGCGCAGCACCTTGAAGTGGTGCGTGGAGGTCGACTTGGACACCGTGAGGCCGAAGGAGCTGCAGTTCATGGGGAGCTCGGATCGGGCGAGTGAACGGACGATGCCGAGGCGGATCGGCTCACCGAGCGCGCGCAGCACCTGGTCGACCCGGATCTCGCTCAGGTCGGGCTGCGGGAGCGCCTTGCCGTGCTCCGGGTGTCGGGGGCGGTCGGTGAGCATGCGCACATTGTACGACAGGCGTCGTACATGTCCGCTTCTCCTTAGTACGATGAATGTCGTACTAAGGCTGCGGCTGGTAGCCGCAGCAGCCCCTAGCAGGAGGTTCGCACGACAATGGACACCCTCAGCTCGGACAGCGGTGCAGCGGAGGACGCCCTGTTCGCGCCGTTGACGGTCGGTGGCGTCACGCTGGCGAACCGCACAGCGCTGGCCCCGATGACGAGGGTCAGCGCCACCGCCGAGGGCTTGGTGACCGACCGGAACGCCAGCTACTACGCCGGATTCGCGCGCGGCGGCTTCGGACTGATCACCACCGAGGGGCTCTACCCGGACACCGAGTACAGCCAGGGGTATGTGAACCAGCCGGGCCTGGCAACGCCCGCGCAGGAGCGGTCCTGGAGCCCGGTCGTCGAGTCCGTGCACGCCGAAGGCGGTGCGATCTTCGCGCAGTTGATGCACGCTGGGGCGCAGTCGCAGGGGAACCGATTCCGCCGCGGTGCGGTCGGCCCATCGACCGTGGCGCCGCGTGGGGAGCAGCTCGCTTTCTACCGAGGTGAGGGCCCCTACCCGACGCCGAAGCCTCTTGATGGCGAGCAGATCGCTGGGATTCGCCGAAGCTTCGCCGCCGCGGCGCGACGCGCGGTCGCCGCCGGGTTCGACGGGGTGGAGTTGCACGGTGCGAACGGGTACCTGCTCGACCAGTTCCTCACCGATTACCTCAACCAGCGCGATGACGAGTACGGCGGCGGCATCGAGAACCGCGTTCGCCTGGCCGCGGAGATTTGCGACGAGGTGCTGCAAGCGGTGGGTGCGGAGATCGCCGTGGGCATCCGCATCTCCCAAGGCAAGGTCAGCGACCTCACCCATCGCTGGCCCGGAGGCGCGAAGGACGCCCAGGTCATCTTCGAGACCCTGGCTGCCACTGGTCTGCACTTCGTGCACACGACCGAGTACAAGGCCACCGCAGCGGCCTTCGAGGAAGGGGGTGCGACTCTGGCGGGGTTGGCCAAGCAGCACGGCGGACTGCCGGTGATCGCCAATGGCGGGCTCGAAGACCCGGAGACGGCGCGGTCGCTGCTCCAGTCCGGCAGCGCGGACGTGATCGCGATCGGCAAAGCCGCGCTCGCTCAACACGATTGGCCGCGTCGCGCACGCGATGGCCATGACATCGCCGGTGAGCCGCACCCCGAGACGCTTCAGCCGCTGGCCGACATCAAGGACTGGGAACTGACGCTCTGACCTGTCGCTGGTCCGGGAGTCGGCGCCGCTGCACAGGCGTGGACTCCCGGGCCGGTCGCCGCAGTACGGCGGGCCGTGCCAGCGGTCTCCGCGGCGAGTGCAGGAGCTCCGCAAGTGCGCGTGGCCGATCAGGGGCTGCTCGTGACGACCATGGGGATCTTGAGCTGCCGGGCGTCAACGGTCGTTGAGGAGGCGTGTCAGGCCGTCGTTGTCGAAGGTCCGGTCCAGGGCGAGGGTGATTCCGCCGAGGACGCCGGCTTGGTCGCCGAGGGTGCTGGTGGTGATGGTGAGCTTGCGGGTGAACAGGGGAGCTGCGCGGTCGTAGACGGCTGCGCGGACGCCGGAGAGCACGTCGTCGTTGAGCTGGGCGAGCAGTCCGCCGAGCACGAGGGTGCGGGGGTTCTGGAACTGGATGAGCAGGGCTGCTGCCTCGCCGAGGTGTGTTGCGGCGCGGCGGATTCGTCGCAGTGTGGTGGGGTCGCCGCTCGCGACGAGTTCGGCCAGTTGTCGTGAGCCGTGCAGCGGGTCCTCCGGGAACGGAATGTCCAGGTCGTTGAGCACGGCGCGGTAGGAGGCGACGGAGCCGAGGCATCCGGTGTGGCCGCAGGCGCAGACGACGTCGCTGTCGTGGGCGATGCGCAGGTGATTGATGTCGCCGGCAGCGCCGTCCGCGCCGCGCAGGACGGTGCCTTCGGCGGTGACCACGCCGGAGCCGATCCCGGCACCGGCCTTGATGAACAGCAGCGGTCCCGGCGCGTCGTGGGCGGCTTCGCCGAGGGCCATGAGGTTGACGTCGTTGTCCACCGTGACCGGCGCCGACAGGGCTTGTTCGAGGTGGGTGGCCACCGGGGTGCCGTCCCAGCCGGACATGGTCGCCGCACGCAGGGTGATGGGGGCCTTGACGGTGCAGCCGTCGGGTGTGATCGGGGCGGGGAGGCCGACGACGACGTGCCGCAGCGGCCGGTCGGAAGCGTGACCGTCGAGCAGGGCTCGGATCCGCGCGGTCAGGTCGCCGAGCGCACGCTCGGGTCCGGCTTCGACGGGGATCGTCGTGACCTCCCTGGCCAGGACCTTCCCGGTGAGGTCGCTGATCGCCAGGTGGGTGGCGGTGCCGTCGACGTCAGCGGCGGCGATCACGCCCGCCTGCGGGCTGATCCGCAGCACGCGCGGAGGCCGTCCGCGCACGGTGTCGCCGCCCTCGTCCTCGGTGACCAGGCCGGAGGTCAACAGGTGGTTGACCTGCTGACCGACGGTCGAGCGGGCGAGACTGGTCCGGCGGGCGATTTCGGCTCTGCTCGTCGCCTCGCCGCTGCGGACGAGTGCCAGCATCTTGCGCAGCGCCACGTCATCTTTATGCACTCCATCAAACTAAATGCGGCATCTTGTGTCGGTCAATGGACTAATTCAGGCTCTCACCCATCGTTCGCCCGGTGCGTTCGATGGTTCGTCGGCTCCGTCGAGTTCAAGGGAGAACTCCGTGTCCAGAGATATCGCCGCGCCGCCGGCACCGCTGATCCCGCCACCGCAGCAGAAGGCCGGTGGTCGGGTGGTGGCCACCATGACGCTGGCGCGGTTGGGATTGATGCTCGGTCTGACCGCGCCTCTGATCGCCGGGCTGGCGTTGAAGGTGCAGACCTTGGTCGGCCCGGGTCAGGTGGTCGTCGTGGTCGGCATCGTGACGACCGCGGGTGCGATCGGTGCGCTGATCTTCGACCCGGTCTTCGGCCGGATCAGCGACCGCACCACCGGGCGCTTCGGCCGCCGCCGCCCGTGGCTGGTGGCCGGTTCGCTGGGCCTGATGCTGGGGCTGCTGGTCATCGCACTGGCGCCGAACGTGTGGGTGCTGGCGTTGGGCTGGTTGTTCGGGCAGATCGCGGGCAACGCCGCGGTGGCCGCGCACACGGCCTCGCTGGCCGACCAGTTGCCGACAGCGCAGCGCGGCAAGGTCGGTGGCCTGATCGGCATCGCGCAGCAGGCGTCCACGGTCGGTTCGGCCTACGCCGGGAAGTTCCTCGGGCAGGACATGCTCTTGCTGTTCCTGGTGCCCGGGGCGATCGGCCTGGTGCTGGTCCTGGCGTTCGTCCTGGTCCTGCCCGATCGGCCGCTGCCGGAGCGCCCGGAACCCGAGGGCGGGCTTCGGACGGTGTTGAAGACGTTCTGGGTGAACCCGCGTCGGCACCCGGACTTCGCGTTCGCGTGGGTGTCGCGGTTCCTGATCGTGCTGTCGGCGTGGATGTTCCTGACCTTCCGGCTGCTGTACCTGCAGCACGAGATGGACATGTCCGCCAAGGAAGCCGCGAGCGTGATGGCCACCGGCGTGCTGATCTACACCGTCGCGGTGATCCTGGCCGGTCAGCTCGCGGGCTGGCTCTCGGACCGGATCTCGCGCCGGAAGGTCTTCATCGGTTGCCTCCGCGGTGATCTTCGGTATCGGTACCTGGACTCTCGCGCACGCCGAATCGGTGGCGGGTTTCTACGCCGCCGAGGTCGTGCTCGGCATCGGATTCGGCGTTTACGTGGCGATCGACCTAGCGCTGGTGCTCGACGTCCTGCCGAACCCCGACGAGGCGGGCAAGGACCTCGGGGTGTTCAACATCGCCATGTCTCTGCCGCAAACGCTCGCTCCCGGGCTGGCGGCCGCGTTGATCTCCGCGGGCGCGGGCCAGAACTACGAGCTGATGTTGACGGTTGCCGCGGTGATCGCGGTGGTCGGCGCGCTGGCCATCGTGCCGGTGCGGTCGGTCCGCTGACGATTTTCGAGAGGAATTCATGACCGGGTACGACGAGGCTGAGTTGCCGAGCATGATCGACAAGGCGATCGGTGTCCTGGACCTCGCGCGCAAGGTGCGCCTGCTGACCGGAGCGGCGATGTTCGCCCTGCCCGCGGAGCCCGCCATCGGGCTGTCCGAGGTGCGGTTGTCCGACGGCCCCACCGGTTTGCGGGGTGCCGAGCTCGCGGGCGGCCGCAAGTCCTGCCTGCTGCCCAACGCCACGCTGCTGGCCCAGCACTGGGACGTCGGCGTGGCCGAGCAGGTGGGCGAACTCCTCGCCGACGAAGCGGCAGCGCACGAGGTGCACGTGGTGCTGGGGCCGACGATCAACCTGCACCGGAGCCCGCTCGGCGGGCGGCTCTTCGAAGCGTTCAGCGAGGACCCGCTGCTCAGCGGTGCACTGGCGACCGGCTACGTGCGCGGCCTGCAGGCCCGGGGCATCGCGACCTCGCCGAAGCACTTCCTGGCCAACGAGTCCGAGACCGAGCGCTTCACCGTCGACTGCGCCATCGACGAGCGGACCGTGCGCGAGGTCTACCTGCTGCCGTTCGAGATGGTCGTGGCCGATGCCCGCCCGTGGTCGGTGATGGCCTCCTACAACCAGGTCAACGGCACACCCGCCTCCGAGCACCGCGAGCTGATCGAGAACGTCCTCAAGGGGGAGTGGGGTTACGACGGACTGGTGATGTCCGACTGGTTCGCCACGACCTCCACCGCGGCCAGCGCCAACGGCGGCCTCGACCTGGTGATGCCCGGGCCCGACGGTCCATGGGGCGAGAAGCTCGTCGCCGCCGTTGAAGCCGGGGACGTCGCTGAAGAGACGATCGACGAGCACCTCCGGCGCCTGCTGCGCTTCGCCGCCCGCGTCGGCTGCTTCCCGGGCGAACCCGCGTCGAAGACCACGAGCGCGAGCCCGGACAGCCCGCAGACCCGAGAACGCCTGCGCCACCTGGCGGCGGGCGGGATGACGGTCCTGGTCAACCGGGACAACACCCTCCCGCTGGCCACCTCGGGCGGTCGGGTCGCGGTGATCGGGCGGCACGCGTTCGACACCGTCGCGCAGGGCGGCGGGTCCGCGCAGATCCGCCCGCCGCACGTGGTCAGCATCGCCGACGGGCTCACCGGTGCCCTGGGCACTGAGCGGGTGTCCGCTGTGGACGGCGTCGAGGTGCGGACCCGTCCCCTCGCGGCCGAACCCGGTGCCGTGCGCGACCCGCACACGGGGGAGAGCGGCATGCGCGTGACGGCCTGGGACGCCGCCGGTGCGGTGCTGGAGTCCCGGCACGTCGACGGCACCGAGATCGAGGCCGTCGAAGACGGCTGGCTCGGCTCCGCCGCGAGCATCGAGCTGTCCGCCGAACTCGTCCTCGACGAGCCCGCGCGCACGCGCATCGGCGTGCGCGGCCCCGGGCGGTGGGAACTCACCGCACCCGGCCTGCGCGAGGAGCTGGAGCTGCACCGGGCACCCGGGCCCGGTGGCGGGCTGCACCGCCCACCTGCGCGCGGTTTCGACGTCGAGCAGTCATCGGGTGCGCGGATCAGCGCTGTCACGCGAGCGGATTCGGGCATGCGGATCATCGGCCTGGTCGCCGCCCCGGCCCCGCCCACCGACGACGAGGCGATCCAGGCTGCCACCGCCGCGGCACGCGAGTCCGAGGTGGCGGTGGTCGTCGTCGGCTACACCCAGGAACAGGAGACCGAGGGCGTCGACAAGACCACGCTCGCGCTGCCGGGACGCCAGGACGAACTGGTGCTCGCCGTGGTAGCAGTGGCCGAGCGCACCGTGGTCGTGGTCAACGCGGCGACACCGGCGCTCATGCCGTGGATCGACGAGGTCGACGCCGTGCTGTGGGCCGGGCTACCGGGCCAGGAGGCGGGCGATGCCGTGGCCGCCGCACTGCTCGGCGAGGTCGAACCGGCAGGCCGCCTGGTCACCACGTTCCCCGCCGCGGATCGTGACGGCCCGGGCTGGAACACCACGCCCACCGACGGCGTGCTGACCTACGCCGAAGGAGGCGCGGTCGGCTACCGGGGCTGGCGCGGCCGGGACCCGCTGTTCTGGTTCGGCCACGGACTGGGCTACGGCACCTGGCGCTACGAGACCGTCGAACCCGTGGCCGAACACGGCATTGCGACCAACGCGCGGGTCCAGGTCACCAACACCGGCGACCGCACCTCCCGCGAGATCGTCCAGGTCTACGCCCGTCCCGCCGATCCCGACGAACCGATCCGACTCGTCGGCTGGGCTGGAGCCATTGTCGAGCCCGGACGGACCGCGACCGTCGCCGTGCCCTGCGACCAGCGAACTCAACGCCGATGGGATCCCGACACGCGGGCCTGGAGCCCGCTGCCGAACACCGAGCTGCTGATCGCCCGGGGACTCGGTGACGTCCGCCTGACCCTGCCGCTCAGCGAGGAGAACTGATGCCGAATCCGCCGTTGACGCCCCAAGTTCAGGCCGCGCTCGCCGAACCGGTCCACGCCGTGATCGCCACGGTCCGACCCGACGGCCAGCCGGTCACCGTCCCGACCTGGTACCTCGTCGAGGACGACCGGCACCTGCTGCTGAGCATCGACGCCACCAACGCCCGAGGCGATCGGTTGGCCCACCTGCGCGCCCACCCGCTCATCTCGATCACCGCGCTGGGCCGCAAGAGCTGGTACGACGCCGTCACCGTCCAGGGCAGAGCGGTCGAGTTCTTCGACGACGCCGACCTCGAACTCGTCGACCGCATGTCCGCGGTGCACACCGGGGACCGCTACCGCATCCGCCGCCCGCGCACCGCCGTGCGAGTCGAGATCACCGAGTGGGACCGTCCGATCCCCAAGAGCAGCGACTAAGGGCGATCTGGGAGCAACGGGGAAGTCCCAGCGCCGGGTCGAACAGTTCGCGTCCGCGTGGGGCGTCGGGGTTTCGCGAGGGGGCGACCTCGAACATGGCCAAGAAGGTCCGGCGCGTCGTCACGGCGCTGCCGGGCCCGCAGTCCTCGGCGATCTGGGGACGGCCTTTTCGGGCTCGTGGCGTGAATCCATCGGGCATCGGAATTCGTACCACTCGTCGCTCGGCGCGAACGCGGGCTTCGATGGGTCTCGAAGCGCCAACAGCGGCGCACCGGTTACCACCCCGCTCCGCCGGCCACTACGGCTTGCCTCGCGCTGAGGTCGAGGATCGGTCGGTCGCTGAGCACCGGAAGCCTGGTTCTCAGCGCGAATCCGAACGTGGATCAACGGGCCGACGACGGTGGGGGCAGCGACCGGCGTCGAAGAACAGCTGGTAGGCGGCGTGGGCTCCTCCTCCCTCTGCTAGTGGTGCGAATTGCTTGTGTCCAGGTTTGTTCGACACAGGTTGCGGCGCCGTGGAGCGGCGCCCCTCCTTTCGTTCTCGATGTCGGTAGCGACAAGGTCGGAACCGCGTGCTCGGCCACTTCGCGCGCACGCCGGATCCGGCCGTCGGTAACCGGTAGACCCAGCTCGGTGGGTGTTCAGGGCGCCTCACGGTCAGTCGACCCGGCAGCTGGGAGTGCGGTGGGCGACTGCTGACGTGGTTGCACGTGCCGCGGCCCGCGCTATCGGTGCCGAGGTCGAGGGCCGCGGAGCAGACGGGGACGTGCTCCGACCGTGAGCGCCATCAGCAGGTAGGTCGCCGTGCGCGGTCCCGCCGTCGCGCGGAGCACTCGCCGGACACACCGGCGCCGCGGTCAGGGGAGAGCTCTCTCGGCAACACGTCCACAGCTTGGCTGAACCGACCGTTGCGCAAAAGCAAACGTTCCTGAGTAAAACCGTGCAAATCCGCTTCCTGATCGAAAACGCGGACCGACCGCATCGCTGGAGAGGTGGATTCGGCCGCAGCTGGAACGAGCTCGGCCGGGGAATTTGCCGAGGTCGCGGGTCGGACAGGGATCGGTTCAGCTGATTCCCTACCATGGGGTAACGCACGAGCCGCTCGTTTCGCAGCGGCCAGGGGTGAGGAGTGGATGATGGGCGAGCCGAGCGATCCGGCGCCCTTGACCAACAAATCGGTGGTCAAGGCTGCGCGGTTGCTTCGGATCCTCGGACGTCACAGCGGTGGGGCGTCGGCGTCGGCGATCGCGGCCGAGGCCGGAATTCCGCAGCCGACCGCGTTCCGCTTGTTGGCGACGCTCGAGCAGGAGGGCCTGGTCGACCGCACCGACAACAACTACCTGCTCGGCTGGGAGATGGCGCGGCTGGGCAGGCTCGCCGACCCCTACGGGGGGCTGGTCTCGCGCGTGCAGCCCGCGCTGGACGAGCTGGCCGCCGAGCTGAGCGAGACCGTGACGCTGGCGGTTCCGAACTCGCGCCACGACTTCGACGTGATCGCGGAGGCCATCGGCCCGCACGTGGTCGGTGCCGCCGTGCGCAACGTCGTGGGCAAGCGCTTCCCGTTGCACGCGAGCTCGACCGGCAAAATCCTGCTGGCGGAGCTTCCGTCCGATCGGGTCCGGGAGCTGCTCCCCGAGAAGCTGGAGGCGTTCACCTCCCGCACGATCGTCGACCGCACGGTCCTGCTGCGGGAGCTGGAGGAAGTGCGCGAACAGGGTTACTCGGTCCTCGACAACGAGCTCGAAGAGGAACTGCTGTCCCTGTCCCGCCCGGTGCGCGATGAGGCGGGCACGCTGGCTGCGGTGCTGACCGTCGACGGCCCGCGCTACCGCTTCGGACGGGACCGGATCCCGGGGGCCCTGCAGAGCATGGAGAAGACCGCCGGGCGGATCACCGAGCTCCTCTGGAGCGAACCGGACGCCTCGACCTGAGCGGTGCCGACGTCGGCGGTGCTGGGCCGGGCGCCGGAGGCGTGCTCGGCCCAGCACTTCCCACGTCAGCGCTCGCTGGCCGGCTCCTCTCCCATTTCAACCGCCGGTGGCGCGCCCTTGAGGGGCTTGTTCGCCGACTCGGCGATCCGCCAGACGGCGAGGCCCCCGATCACACCTGCTGCCACCAGGTAGTAGGCGGGCCACATGAGGTCCCCGCTGACCGCGATCAACGCAGTCATGACCGAGGCCGTGGTGCCGCCGAACAACGAGACCGACACGTTGAACGAGATCGACAGGGCGCCCTGGCGCACCTCGGTGGGGAACAGCGCCGGCAGCGCCGACGTCATCGTGGCGGCGAAGAAGACCACCATGAGCCCCATCAGCAGCAGTCCGGCGAAGGCCGAAGCCGTGGTGCCGACCTGGATCAGCAGCAGCGCCGGGAAGGCCAGCACGACCATCGAGCCCGCACCGGCCAGGAGCACAGGACGGCGGCCCACCCGGTCGGAGAGCCTGCCGATGAACGTGATGACCAGCAGCATCGCCGACATGACCCCGACCTGCAGCAGGTTCGACTCGGTATCGCTGATGTCGCTCTTGAGCTCCACGGACATGTAGGTGGGCATGTAGGAGAAGAACATGTAGCAGGCCACGTTGTAGGTGAGCACCAGCCCGACGCAGGCGACCATCGCCCGCCAGTTCTCGACGAAGATGAAGCGGAACTCCTCCCGCTTCGTCCGCTTCTCGTCCTGGGCGCGTTCCTCGGAGTGCTTGGCGAAGGCCGGGGTCTCGCCGAGCTTGAGCCGCAGGTACAGGCCGATCAGGCCCATCGGGAGCGCGACCAGGAAGGGGATGCGCCAGCCCCAGGAGAGCATGTCCTGCTCGGACAGCGCCGCGGTCAGCAGGGCGACGGTGCCCGCACCCAGGATGAAACCGACGAGCGTGCCGAATTCCAGGAAGCTGCCGAAAAAACCGCGTCGTCTGTCCGGCGTGTACTCCGCGATGAAGGTCATGGCACCGCCGTACTCGCCACCGGTGGAGAAGCCCTGAACCAGGCGGGCCAGCAGCAGCAGAGCGGGTGCGGCAATGCCGATCGTCTCGTAGCTGGGAATGATACCGATGCAGAAGGTCCCGATCGCCATCATGATCATCGTCGCGGCGAGCACCTTCGTGCGCCCCACTCGATCGCCGAGTGGACCGAAGAACATGCCTCCCAGCGGCCGGACGAGGAACGCCACCGCGAAGGTGCCGAACGTGGCCAGCAGTTGTGTCGTCGTGCTGGAACTCGGGAAGAACACCTTCCCGATCGTGGTCGCCAGATAGGCGTAGACGCCGAAGTCGTACCACTCGGTGAGGTTGCCGATCGTGGCGGCCGTGATCGCCCGCTTCACCTGCCGGGGGTCGACTACGTTGACGTCCTCGCGCTGTGCAGGGGTGGACGTTGTCATGCTGTGAAGCCTTTCGTGCTGGTCGAGTTCAGAGCAACGGGACGCAGTTCTCCTCTCCGCGTGGTGCGTTCGTGATCAGACCCGCGAGTCGGCCGCGGGCAGCCGGGAAAGCCGCGACCGTTGTCGCGGTCAGTGGTGGTGAGGCTCAGGACGACCGCTCGAAGAGGTGGCCCATGCGGTCGCGCTTGGTCGTCAAGTAGGCGAGGTTGTGCTCGGTGGCCGGTACCTCGAGGGCGATGCGTTCGGTGACGGTGATGCCGCGTTCGGCGAGAGCGCTGCACTTGTCGGGGTTGTTGGTCATCAGCCGCGCCCAGACGACCCCGAGGTCGGCGAGGATGTGCGCGGCATCGGCGTAGTCGCGCCCGTCCACCGGAAGTCCGAGCTCCACGTTGGCCTCGATCGTGTCCATCCCGCGGAGCTGCTGGAGCTCGTAGGCCTGCAGCTTGGGACCCAACCCGATGCCCCGTCCTTCGTGCTTGCGCAAGTAGACCAGCGCGCCGCGGCCCTCCTCCGCGATCGCGCTCATGGCCATGCGCAGCTGCGCTCCGCAATCGCAGCGCAGTGAACCGGCCAGGTCTCCGGTGAGGCACTCGCTGTGCAGGCGGACCAGCGGTTCCTGCTGGCCGTCGAGCTCGCCCATCGTCAGCACCAGGTGCTCGGTGTCCCCGGAGGCGTAGCTGATCGCCTCGAAGATGCCGAGGTCGGTGGGGATCGTGGCTCGTCCGGTGCGCCTCGGTGCCGCCGGCGCCGGCCGCACCCACTCGATGAGATCGCGGATCGTGATCATCGGAATGCCCTGGCGCGCGGCGAACTTCTCCAGCTCGGGCCGGCGCATCATCGCGCGCCGGTCCGGGGTCACGATTTCGCAGAGCAGGGCAGCGCCGCTCAAGCCCGCCATGCGGCACAGGTCGACCCCTGCCTCGGTGTGGCCCGCTCGTGCCAGCACGCCGCCGCTCTTGGCTCGCAGCGGCATGATGTGCCCGGGGCGGGCCAGATCCTGCGGCAGGGTGCGCGGATCGGCGAGCGCGCGTGTGGTGGCCGCCCGGTCCGCGGCGCTGATGCCTGTGGTCGAGCCGTGCTTGTGGTCGACGCTGACCAGGAAGGCCGTGCCCTGGCACTCGGTGTTGGTGGAGACCATCAGATCGAGATCGAGCGAGGCCGCGCGGTAGTCGTCGATCGCCACGCACAGGAAGCCCGAGGTGTGCTCGAGGAAGAACGCGACCTGGTCGGTGGTGGCGTGCTCGGCGGCCATGATCAGGTCGCCTTCGTTCTCCCGGTCCTCGTCGTCCATGACGAGGACCATGCCGCCACCGGCGAGCGCGTCGAGAGCTTCGGTGATCTTCGAGACTGGCATCGATCTTCTCCTGAAGGGACTGGGCCGTTCAGCGGTCGCCGCCGCTGCGGAGCCTGAGAGCAAGCAAACCGGTTATTCACTAACTGGACTGCTTATTTAAAAAAATGGACGGTGGCAGCGGTCACCTCCCTTGTCAAGGGGGAAGCCGCGCCGGGCTCGTCCGACCGGTCGAACATGGCTTCAACGCGGGAAGTTGACCACAATCGGCCCAATTCGGCCCTTGACGCAGCGTTGTATCCGTCGCCACACTCAGCTCCACTGCATCCAATATGTGAATGAGCTATTCATTTTTGAGCCGCCATGGAGGCGGATCACCGCCAAAGGAGGCGTGATGGGCGACCGTCCGTTCAAGCTGTTCGCTTTCGATGTGCAGGCGCCGGCGCACCTGACCGCCGGTTCGTGGCGCAACGAGGACGACCAGGGGAGCCGCTACACGGAGCTGACCTACTGGACCGACACGGCGAAGCTGCTCGAAGAGGCGTGCTTCGACGGGCTCTTCCTCGCCGACACCGTCGGCTACCACGACGTGTACGCGGGTGGGCCGGAGGCGGCGATGCGGGACGCCGCGCAGTTCCCGATCAACGACCCGGCTCTGCTGGTGTCGGGGATGGCCGCGGTCACCGAGCACCTGGGCTTCGGCGTCACCAGCTCGCTGACCTACGAGCAGCCCTACTCGATGGCGCGCAAGTTCAGCACCCTGGACCACCTCACCGGTGGCCGGGTGGGCTGGAACATCGTCACCTCCTACTCCGAGTCCGCGGCGCGCAACTTCGGCATGGGCAAGCAGATGCCGCACGACCAGCGCTACGACCTGGCCGAGGAGTACATGGAGGTCTGCTACAAGCTGTGGGAGCACTCCTGGCGGGACGATGCGGTGGTGCGCGACCGCGATTCGGCGACCTACATCGAGCCGAGCCGGATCCGGGAGATCAACCACAGCGGGCGGTACTTCCAGGTCCCGGGCTTCCACCTCTGCGAGCCCTCGCCGCAGCGCACGCCGGTGCTGTTCCAGGCCGGAGCCTCCTCGCGCGGGGTGTCCTTCGCGGGGTCGCACGCCGAGGCGGTGTTCATCAACACCATGACCCCCGAGCTCTCCCAGCGCAGCGTGGCGAAGGTGCGCCAGGCGGCTGCGGACGCCGGGCGTGATCCCCGCAGTGTGCAGGTCCTGGCGCTGATCACGGTCGTGGTGGCTCCGACCGACGAGCAGGCGCAGGACAAGTACGAGGCCTACCTGCGGTCGGTGAGCTACGAGGGCGCCCTGGCGCGCTTCGCCGGGTGGACCGGCATCGACCTGTCCGGCTACGACCCCGACATGCCGTTGCGCTACGCCGAGACCGAAGGTGTGCGCTCGATCGTCGAGATGTTCTCCAAGGCCGACCCGGACCGGGCGTGGACCCCGCGTCAGATCGCCGAGTTCCTCGGCATCGGAGGGACCGGCGCAGTCGTCGTCGGCTCCCCGCAAACCGTCGCCCGGGAGCTGCGCCGCTGGCGGGACGTGGCCGACATCGACGGGTTCAACCTCAGCTACACCAGCAAACCGACCAGCTGGCAGGAATTCATCGACCTCGCGCTGCCCGAGCTCCGCCGCCAGGGACTCGCCCAGGACGGTTACGACGGCAGTGCCGCCACGCTTCGGGAGAAGTTCTACGGATCGGGCAGCCGGTTGACGCTGCCCGGCCACCCGGCCACCACCGCGCGTGAAGGCGCCGGCGCGCTCGCGGTGCCGGCCTTCGCCTGACCGCTGCGAATCGACGGAGAAGACGAATACCTAGGAGGGACGCTGTGTCTGAGGAAACCGATGTCGTCATCGTCGGCGGTGGGGTCGCGGGCCTGATCACCGCCCGCGAGCTCGGCCGCAAGGGATTGCGGGTGACGGTGCTGGAGGCGCGGGACCGGCTCGGGGGCCGGGTGTGGACCGATCACCGGTTGGGCCGGGACCTGGAGATCGGCGGGACGTGGCTGCACTGGGTCCAGCCGCACGCGTGGGCCGAGGTGACCCGCTACGGCTTGGAGGTCACCCGCGGACCGCGCCCGGAGGAGGCGTACTGGCTGGCCGGCGACGAGGTCCGCACCGGGACGCTGGACGGGTTCATGGAGCTCATCGACCCGGGCATGCGCCGCCTGCTAGAGGGCACGATGGAGTGGATTCCGCGCCCGGACAAGCCGTTGTCCAATCCCGAGTTGTCTTCAGTGGACGGATTCAGCGTGCAGGACAAGCTCGACGAGCTCGACCTGCCGGTCGAGGAGTACCGCGCGAACGAGGCCGCTTGGGTCGGGCACTTCAACGCCCCGCTGGAGGACGGGGCGTTCGCCAGCGCGCTGCGCTGGACCTCCGCCACCGCCGGTTCCTGGCACCTGATGCACGAGGCGTCGGCGGTCTTCCGGCTCGCTTCGGGTACGCGGTCGCTGGTCAGGGCGATCGTGGCCGACACCGACGCCGACATCCGCACCTCCACGGAGGCGGCCAGGGTCGAGCATGACACCGACGGCGCCGTTGTCACCACCACGGCCGGTGACCAGATCCACACGAAGCGGGTAGTGCTGACGCTGCCGCAGAACCTCCTCGGCGACCTGGACGTCTCGCCCGGGCTGTGCTCGGAGAAGCGGGCCGCGACCAAGGAGGGCACCGCCTCGAAGGGAGTGAAGGTCTGGATCCGGGTGCGTGGCCCGATCAAGCCCTTCTTCGCCTACTCCTCTGCCTCGCATCCGTTGTCGGTGGTGCGCACCGAGTTCCTCGGCGACGATGACGCGGTGCTGGTGTCCTTCGGCGCCGATTCCCGCCGGATCTCCTCGAACGACCGCGACGCCGTGGCCGAGGCGCTGCGGGTGTGGCGCGACGACCTGGAGGTCCTGGAGGTCACCGGGCACGACTGGATGGCCGACCCCTACTCGCGCGAGACCTGGCTGATGCAGCAGCCCCACCAGCTCACCCGCTACTTCGCCGCGCAGCAGCGGGCCGAAGGCGTCCTGCACTTCGCCGGCAGCGACTACGCCAACGTCTGGGCGGGCTTCATCGACGGCGCCATCGAGAGCGGCCACCGCGTGGCCCGCGAGATCACCACCGACCTGACCTGACACCAACGACAGTCGGCATCTGACTGGGAGGGAACGCGATCATGACACTGTCGACCCCGACGATCGAGCCCCGCTACTTCCGCGACGTCATCGGTCACCTGCCCACCGGCGTCACGGTCGTGGCCGGCCGCGAACCCGCCACCGGTGCCCCCGCCGGCCTGGTGGTGGGCACCTTCCAATCGCTGTCGCTGGAACCGCCGCTGGTCACCTTCAGCGTTGCCACCACTTCCAGCAGCTGGCCCAAGATTCGCCCCGCCACCCACTTCAGCGCCAGCGTGCTGGCCGATGACCAGTCCCACGTCTGCCAGGCCCTCTCGAGCAAACAATCCGACAAGTTCGCCGGACTCGACTGGTCTGAATCGGCCGAGGGTAGCCCGCAGATCACCGGTGCCCACGCCTGGATCGACTGCAAGACAGTCCACGAACTCGAAGGCGGCGACCACGTCATCGTCATCGCTGAAGTCCTCCGCCTGCATGCGGGCACGGGGCAACCGCTGATCTTCCACCGCGGCCGCCTCGGCGCGTACCGCCAAGCCGCCTGAGCCCCCACGAGATCACCTCGAACAGGAGCACACTCCGCATGACCACGCTCAACACCGAAATCTCCGAAACGACAGAGGAGGAGCTCGACCGCTGCCTGCAGGCCGCTGCCGATGCGGCGGAGAGCTGGGGCGACCTCGCACCGAAGGAGCGGGCCGCCGCACTCGAGACCGTTGCCGACGCGCTCGATGACGAAACCTCCGCGCTCGTCGAGCAGGCCGCTGCGGAGACGGGGCTGTCCGAAGGTCGACTCACCGGTGAGGTGAAGCGAACCACCGTGCAGCTGCGCATGTTCGCCGACCTGCTCCGCGATGGCTCCTACCTGCGCATCGTCATCGACCGGCAGGACCCGGACTTCGTCCTGGGCGCCCGGCCGGACCTGCGGCGCTGGCTGACGCCCACCGGGCCGGTGGTGGTCTACGCCGCCAGCAACTTCCCGTTCGCCTTCTCCGTCGCCGGCGGCGACACCGCCTCCGCGCTGGCAGCAGGATGCCCGGTGGTCCTCAAAACCCACCCCGGACACCCCGAAACCTCCCGCAGAACGGTCGAGATCGTGCGGTCTGCGCTGACCCGCGCAGGCGCACCGGAAGGGACCTTCGCAGCCATCGCGGGACGGCAGGCCGGCATCCGCGCATTGCAAGATCCGCGGATCACGGCCGGAGCGTTCACCGGCTCGGTCTCCGGGGGCCGGGCGCTGTTCGACATCGCCGCCGCGCGGCCGAACCCGATCCCGTTCTTCGGCGAGCTCGGAAGCATCAACCCCGCCGTCGTTACCAGCGAGGCCGATCATGAGCGGGAAGAGGACGTCGCCGCCGGTTTCGTCGGTTCGTTCACCCTCGGGGCAGGGCAGTTCTGCACCAAGCCCGGTGTCCTGCTGCTGCCTGGCGGCTCCGAACTGCCCAAGCAGATCGCTGAACTCGCCGGCGAGGTCTCTGCCGCTCGCATGCTCACCGCGAAGATCGCCGACGGGTATCGGGAGCGCATCGCGGAGGTCTCGGAGCTTCCCGGCGTCGAGGTCATCACCACCGGCACCGAGCACGCCGCCGACGGTGATGTCCCCGCTTTCACCCCCACCGTGCTGCACGCCGGTTCGGTCGCGAACCTCCTCGAACACCGGGCAGCACTGCTCGAGGAGACCTTCGGGCCGGCCGCGGTGATCGCGGAGTACGAGTCCGAGGGCGACCTGCACCGGGCCTTGTCGGCCGTCGAGGGCTCCTTGACCGTCACCCTCCAGACTTCCGGAGAACCCGGTCCCGCCGAACAGGACCGGTTGGCAAACCTCGTCGCCCTCGCAGGCAAGCGCGCGGGACGGGTCATCTTCAACCAGTGGCCGACCGGGGTGGCCGTCACGCCGGCCCAGCAGCACGGTGGCCCGTACCCGGCCACGACCGCGGTGTCGCACACCTCCGTCGGAACGGCGGCGATCGATCGCTTCCTGCGGCCGGTCAGCTACCAGAACTGCCCGGAAGCGCTGCTTCCGGCCGCACTGCGCGACGCGAACCCGCTCGGGCTGCCGCGCACGGTGAACGAAGCGGGGGAGGCACCCGGAACGTCGCCGAAACACGACTGAGCGATGCCCAGCGGCGATCCCGCCGGAATGCGCGGGACGAAATGCCCGGAGGGTGACGGGAGGGGTGGTGCGTCTGGGATCGACTATCTCCTCGCCGAGGGAGTTGGCCGTGTCGAATTTCGTACATCACGTAGTCCCGAGGCCAGCGACGCGCCGAGGAACACCGAGGAATAGCCCGTCTGCCGTACCCGCGTCGAGGTTCGGCGCGTCGAACAGGCCGCTGCGTGCATCATCGTTCCAGTGGCGACGCCGCTACGCGATTCGTGCTAGTCCCTCCGAACGGGAACCCATCCAGGATCTTGCTCGGTTCGTCGTGCTGTTCGGCGACCACGAGAATCGACGACTCCAGGTGGGTCGCAGGGGGCTTTTCCGCGATACGCACAGACGCGGGCTCTGATTCGTGTGGCAGGCTAGTTCGGGCCAGCCCGCGCCCCTTCCTCGAGAAGTCAGGTCCTGAGTCCTGCGAGGAGTGCTCGTCGGCTGGCTCGTACGTGTTCTCGCATGACTTGCTCGGCGCTGTCGCCGTCCTTGGCCATGATCAGCTCGACGACGTTGTGATGTTCGCGGTCTGATTGGCTGGGGCGGCCGGGTTGGCTCAGTGAGGTGGTGACGAGGCGGGAATAGGCCAGCTGGTTCATCAGGGTGCGGTAGTGGCCTTCGAGTTTTCGGTTGTCGGCGCCCACGATGATGAGTTCGTGGAATTCTTCGACGAGCTCGGCGTAGCGTTTCCGGTCGTCTGCCGCGACGGCGATGTCGGCCTGCTTGAGGTTCTCTTCCAGCTGGTCCAGCTCGGGCACGCGTCCGCGTTGAGCGAGCAGCCTGGCGGCAGCGCCTTCGAGGAGCTCCTTCATCTCGAACAGTTCGGTGATCTCGCGCCGTGAAGGGGCGGTCACGAAGGTGCCCACTCTGGGCCGGATCTCGACGAGGCCCTCGGTCTGGAGCTGCTTGAACGTTTCGCGCACGGGAGTCCGGCTGACGTCGAACTCCTCCGCGAGCGCCAGCTCGGACAAGCTCATCCCAGGCTGCACCTCGCCGTCGATGATCCGGCGTCGAATCTCGGCGATCAGCCGGGCCTGGATCGAGCCTGTGCTCGCACCGTCGTTCCCGCCCACTGCACGTCTCCTCTTCAAGCCTGCCGACTCGGACCGAAGCCCCGGGGTCATGCGAGGGGGTCGAGCGCACTTCCGTCGAAGAACTTACCCGCGCTGTAGACCATCGGAGGGAAGTCCGTGACGGTGGCGTGCTCCACGCGACAGATGAACACGGTGTGCGTGCTGGCTCGCAGGCGCTCGCGGATCTCCACCTCCATCTGTGCAGCGCTGCGCTCGATCAGAGGGCTGCCGTGGGGGCCGGGGCTCCAGTCCAGGCCGGCGAACTTGTCGGCGGATTTGGTGGCGAAGGTCTTCACCACGTCGAGCTGCGCCGTGGAGAGGATGTTGATCGCGAGGTGGTCGGTCCGGAACAGGCAGTCGTGCGTGGAGGACGTGTGTTGGACGGCGACCATGACCGTCGGCGGCTCGAGCGAGATGCTGGAGAAGGCGTTCACCGCGAGTCCGCGGGGCGTGTCGTCATCGAGCGCGGTGACGACGGTGACGCCGCTGACGAACTGGCGGTTGACCTGCTTCATCAGGTCCAGGTCGGGAATGGTCATCGCGGTGGTCCTCGTGCTGATGGTCATGGTGCTCACCCGTCCTGGCCGACGGAGATGATGCCGAGCGCGGTCAGCAGGGCGCGCGGATCCCAGGTCACGGACTCCTCGACGATCAGCTCGCCGTCGAAGCGGGCGAAGTTGACTCCGTTGGCCGCGACAGAACGGCGGGTTGCCGGCACGTCGAGAAACGGGTGTGCGTGCGTACCGGTGCTGTGCCAGCGGATGGCGACGCGGTCGTCCTCGGCGACGATCTCGTCGATGACGGTCCTCAGGTCTGGGAACGCGGATCGGGTCGACAAGATGGAGGCCTTGAACTGGTCGAGGCTGCGCACCGCCCCGGCACTCTCGAGCCGACGGTAGTCGGGGCTGAGCAGATCGTCGAGAAAGTTGACGTCGCCACGGTCCCATGCGGCTTCCCAGGCGCGCTGGATCCGTTCCCGTCGCGCGTCGGAGTCGGACATGCGATGTCTCCTTTCAGTCAGGCGATTGCGTCGGTGCGGGCGAGGCCGTGCTCGTTCTTCGGAGGCTCGACGTCGTCGTGGCCCGTGGCATGGCAGGGCAAGGGGTCGTCGGGTACTCGGACACCGCCTTCTAGACCACGCCTGTGGCATGCAAGAGAACGTAGGCCGGGCGACGCTTGTATGTCAACGGATTGGCTGATGATGGGCCGGCTAAAGACCCAACGGCCTCATGGCTGAACACCTGTGGCGGGCGATCTAGCTGGTATTTTAGTGCAAAATGGGCCGCTCAATCTGCCTCCAGGCGACTCCGTGGGCGTCTGGTGACGCTTCCTCTTATTGACCACTGGGCTGACCGAAGCTACCTTCTGTGGCATGCAAGAGGCATTGAAGGTCGACGAACTCGATCTACGCAAGGTGGTCGTCTACCGGGAGGAGGTCCTCACAGAAGCCGGCGAGCGGCCGGCGGCCCCTGCTGCTCAGGCAAGCGTCGCGGCGGTGCTGCGGAATCCGTGGCTGGGTACGTGCCCGTCGCGAGACCTCTCGCCCGAGGTGCTCCGCGTTGCACCGGGCCTGGCGCGAGTCCTTACAGGCCACCTGATCGAGACCCTCGGCAGCGTCGATGCCATCGAGGCCTTCGGGAAGGCCGCGGTGGTGGGCAATGCCGGCGAGATCGAACACGGGGGTGCATTGATCCACACCCCGTACTTCGGCAATTTGATGCGCGAGTTCCTCGACGGCGAGTCGATCATCTGCTTCGCCGACGCCCGCGCGGAGGCGGGCACGACGTTGGTCGTTCCGCTGTGGCACAAGACCCACGCGGCGACCAGGAGCCACTACCAGACCGTGACCGCTCGCATCCCTGATGCGCCGCGGTCCGACGAGCTGGTCATCATCGCCGCTGCCTCGACCGGGCCCCGCCCGCATCCTCGAATCGGGGATCGCACCACCGACCCCGCCGTCACCGCACAGAAGCTGGAGAGTTCCCTGTCATGAACCTGCGCAAGATCGTCACCGTGGTCGAGGAGACCCAGGCGGAGGGTGGCCGTCCGGTCGAGCCCGCGGCCCGCGTGGCTGTCGTGGCCGCCATCATCGAGAACCCGTGGAACGGCCAGGGCTTCGTCGAGGACCTCGCGCCCGGTATCGATGCGAACGCCTCGGACCTGGGAGCCCTGCTGGCACCCCGCGTGCTGGACGCGCTGGGAGAACCGGCTGAAGCCTATGGCAAGGCGGCCATCGTGGGGTTGGACGGCGAGGTCGAGCACGGCTCGGCGCTGATCCACACGCTGAAGTTCGGCGACCACTTCCGCAAGGCGGCCGACGCCACGACCCTGCTGCCCGCGGTGGAGAAGCGGGCCCCCGCCGGGGTCGTCTTCGACATTCCGCTCAAGCACATCACCGACGCGACGATCCGCTCGCACCACCAGACCATCGAGGTTCGCATCGCCGATGCACCGCATGCCGATGAGATCGTCGTGGCGCTCGCCGCTGCCTCGCAGGGGCGCCCGCAGCAGCGTCTCGCCTCGCTGAAGACCGAGCAGTAGTCACCCATGGCGGCGCCGACACTCGTCCTCCTGCACGGGGTGGGGCTCGACCACACCGTGTGGGAGCCCGTCGCCGGGCTGCTCCGGGCCGACTTCCGGATCGTCGCGCCTGACCTTCCAGGTCACGGCACTCGGCCGCCGGCGCTGGCCGGCACGACCCTAGCTGGTCTGGCAGACGGGGTCGCCGAGGAGATCCCGCCCGGCTCGCACCTGGTGGGCTTCTCTCTCGGTGCGCTCGTGGCGCAGCACCTGGCGGTGCATCGCCCTGAGCTGGTTGCCACCTTGACCTCGGTCAGCTCCGTCTGTCAGCGCACCGAGGCGGAGCGCGCAGCGGTGCTGCGCCGTTTGGACTCCGCCACGCAGGATCTCGCGGCCAGCACAGAGGCCTCCCTGCACCGCTGGTACGACGGCACCGACGTATCGCAGGAGTGGGTCCATGCGACCGAGGCAATCCTGTTGGCCAACGATCCGGACAGCTTCGTGCACTGCTACCGGGTGTTCGCGACCGGAGACGCTGAGATCGCTGCGCACCTGCCCGAGATCCGCGTTCCGTCGCTGGCGGTGACCGGTGAGCTCGATCCGGGCTCCACGCCGGAGATGACCCACCGTCTCGTGCGGGCGATCCCGGACTGCACCGCGGAGGTGATCCCGGGCGCCCGGCACATGCTTCCTATCCAGAAACCCCGCGAACTCGTCACCAGCGTGTCCGACTTCCTCAGAAGGTATGCCCATGTCTGAGATCCGACGGCTCCACCACTTCATCGGCGGTGAGCCGACACCACCGCACTCGGGGGAGTACTTCACCAGCACCAACCCCGCCACCGGCGAGACCGTGTACGAAGCGGCGCGTGGCGACGCCCGCGATGTCGAGGCCGCCGTCCGATCCGCGCGCGCGGCGTTCGAGGGACCTCGGTGGCAGGCGCTCAGCCAGACCCGCCGCGGCCACTTGCTGCGCCGGCTCGGCGATCTGATCGGCGAGAACGCTGAGGAACTGGCCCGCTCTGAGAGCCTCGACAACGGAAAACTGTTGCGGGAGATGCGAGGTCAGCTCGCGACGCTGCCCGAGTACTACTACTATTACGCCGGTCTCGCGGACAAGGTCCAGGGTGACGTCATCCCCACGTCCGATCGTCGCGTCATCAACTACACGATGCGTGAACCGCTGGGCGTGATCGGCGCCATCACACCGTGGAACTCCCCGCTCACGCTCACCAGCAGCAAGCTCGCCCCGGCGTTGTGCGTCGGGAACACGGCCGTGATCAAGCCGTCCGAGTACACCTCGGCCACGGTCCTGCGCCTGGCCGAACTCGCCCTGGAGGCCGGATTCCCACCGGGGGCGGTCAACGTCGTCACCGGGTACGGCGCGGAGGCAGGACAACCCCTCGTCGACCACCCTGGGCTGGCGAAGATCTCCTTCACCGGCAGCACCGCTACCGGTTCGCGGATCGCGGCCGCCACGGCAGGTCGGTTCGTCGGATCCACGCTCGAACTGGGCGGCAAGTCGCCGAACATCGTGTTCGACGACGCCAACGTTGCGAACGCCGCCACCGGGGTGGTAGCCGGGATCTTCGCGGCCGCCGGTCAGACCTGCATCGCGGGTAGCCGTGTGTTCGCTCACCGGGCGGTCTACGACGAATTGCTCGAGCGGGTGGCCGAACGTGCCCGCAGCATCCGAATGGGCGACCCGCTGGCCGACGACACCGAACTCGGCCCCCTCGCGTTCGAGGACCAGCGGGACAAGGTCGCGTCCTATGTCGAGCTCGGCCGCAGCGAAGGCGCGCGGGTGCTCACCGGTGGTCAGTCCAGCGATGGTGGCATGGGCGGCTTCTTCTACGAGCCGACCGTCCTGGTCGACGTCGACAACGGGATGCGGGTCGTGCGCGAGGAGATCTTCGGCCCAGTCGCGGCGATCATGCCCTTCGACACCGAGGACGAGGTCGTCGCGCTGGCCAACGACACGGATTACGGCCTCGCCGCGGGCGTGTGGACCACGAATCTCGCCCGCGCACACCGGATGGCCGACCGGCTCGACGCCGGCACCGTCTGGGTCAACACCTACCGGGCCATGTCGCCTATGTCGCCCCGCCAGGGCTTCAAGAGCAGCGGCGTCGGGGTCGAGCACGGCGCTGAGACCATCAAGGAATACACCAGGCTCAAGAGCGTCTGGATCAACACCGACGAGGGTCCCGTTCCGGACCCGTTCGTGATGCGGAGCTGAGATGCCGCTCGTCGAAGTGACTCTTGCACACGGACGTTCGGATGAGCAGATCCGCTCGATGATGACCGCTGTGCACGAGGCGGTGCTCGCCACCGTCGGCACGCGCCCCGAACACATCCGCGTCATCGTGCGTGAGGTTCCCAGAACGCACTGGGCCACGGGGGATCGCACCATCGCGGAGATGTTTGAAACACCACCGGAGGATTAACAATGAGGTTTTCCCTCTTCGTCCACATGGAACGCTGGGACGAGCAGACCACCCACCGCGAACAGTTCGAAAACCTCGCCGAGCTGGCGCTCATGGCCGAGGCCGGCGGATTCGGCACAGTTTGGGTCGGCGAACACCACGCCATGGAATACACGATCTCGCCGAACCCCTACCCGGTGCTCTCCTATCTCGCGGCCAAGACCAGCAGTATCCGCCTCGGAGCGGGAACGCTGATCGCTCCCTTCTGGAACCCCATTCGCGCGGCGGGGGAGTCCGCGCTCCTCGACGTCATCAGCAATGGACGGGCGGAGGTCGGGCTGGCACGCGGTGCTTACCAGGTCGAGTTCGACCGCATGGTACCCGGCACCAAAGCCACCGACGGCGCAACCCACCTCCGAGAACTCGTCCCCGCGGTGCGAGCGCTGTGGCAGGGCGACTACGCCCACGACGGCGAGATCTGGCAGTTCCCCACCGCGACCAGTGTTCCGAAGCCGGTCCAGCAGCCGACGCCGCCGATGTGGATCGCGGCGCGCGACCCCGCATCGCATGACTTCGCGGTGGAGCAGGGATGCAACGTGATGGTCACCCCACTGATGAAGGGCTACGAGGAGGTCGCCGCCCTCAAGGAGAAGTTCGACACCGCCGTCGCCAACCACCCGGAAGTGGCCACACCGGAGATCATGGTGTTGCGCCACACCTACGTGCACTCGCCGGATGAGCCCGAGGGTTGGCGCCCCGCTGCTGAGGCGCTCTCGAAGTTCTACCGCACCTTCGACGCGTGGTTCGGTAACAAGACCGCGCCCACCAACGGTTTCCTCGAGCCTAGTCCGAAGTCGAAATTCGCCGACCGCCCTGAGTTCGAGCCGGAATCGCTGCACCGCACCGCGATGATCGGCACTCCTGCGGAGGTCATCACCAGGCTCAAGGAGTACGAGGCGCTCGGCATTGACGAGTTCAGCTTCTGGACCGACAACGGCATGTCCCACGAGGACAAGCGCGCTTCCCTGAAGCGCTTCATCGACGAAGTGGTGCCATCGTTCCAATAACGCGAGCCGCTACCGCGTCCACGCATCGCCCGACAACCGTCAGGCGATGCGCGAGTTCGCCCAGCGGGTGAGCCTCACAGCAATCTGAATGGATCCTCTGATGACGTCGTTTCTCACTGATCGCAGCGTTGCCCGTGTTCAGGCGGCATTGTCGGCGATCGCCGAAAGACGCCCGGTCGTCGTGGTCGATGACTTCGACCGCGAGAACGAGGGCGACCTCATCTTCGCTGCCGAGCACGCGACTCCGGAGCTCCTGGCGTTCATGGTGCGGCACACATCGGGGTTCATCTGCGTGGCCCTGACCGGCTCGGACTGCGCACGGCTGCACCTGCCACCCATGCACCACGACAACGACGATCCGTATCGAACGGCCTATCGCGTCGCTGTCGATCTCTGCGACAACGGCACCGGAATATCCGCCAGGGCTCGCGCTGCGACGATCGCGAGCCTGGCGGATCCGGCGATGGCCGCGGACGATTTCCAGCGACCAGGACACGTCGTTCCGCTGTGCGCCCAGGACGATGGCGTGCTCGCCCGTCGAGGACATACCGAAGCCGCAGTCGACCTCGCGCGCATGGCCGGCCTGCATCCGGCAGGTGCGCTCTGCGAGATCGTCTCCACCGAACAGATCCGCGCCATGGCGCGCGGCCCGGAACTGGAGCGCTTCGCTGCAGAGCATGACCTCGTCGTGCTGTCCATCGATGATCTCGTCCGCTACCGGCAGAGCACGGAACCGCTCGTGCAACGAGTGGTGTCGACCTCGCTTCCCACCGAGCACGGACCATTTCACGTTGTTGGCTATTCGGGGCGAGATCACGCCGAGCACCTGGCGCTCATTGCGGGCGACGAGCACCGCGTTAGCACGACCACTCCGGTGCACGTTCACCACGAATGCCTCGAAGGCGACATCCTGCGTAGCCAGGCGTGCGGGTGCGGTCGTGAGCTCAACGAGGCGATGCGCCGATTCGCCTCACAGGGCGAAGGCGTAGTGGTGTACCTGCGCGGCGAGGCCCGCTCGTGCGGCTCGCGCACCAACGATCTGTCCCCCGTAGCGGACTGGATCCTGGCCGACGTCCAGACGCAAGGTCAGATCGCGACAGTGGACGACGAGTGGCAGGACGTATCTCGCCAATGCGACGTGGCACGCCCAGGTGCCGTGTGAGGCAGGCGTGTCGCTCCGCTGATGGTCGAGCCCGCATCTCGTTCGGGATGCGGGCTTTGCCTTGTCTGGCCCACAGCTGGGGCTGGACGCCGCGTGGGGCGCGCAAAGGTGAGTTGAGACCCGAAAGCCTTGCGACTGGCTGCGTCGCAAGGCTTCCGGTGTCCTCGCTTATGCGCCGGAGACGAACTCGGACATGCGGGAAACGCCCGTGGTGAGCTCGTCGAGTCCGAGTGCGTACGACAGGCGGAGATACCCTGGAGTCCCGAAGGCCTCTCCCGGGACGACTGCCACCCCTGCCTTGTCCAGCAGTAGTTCGGCGAGCTCGACCGTCGTGCTCGGACGGACACCCCCGAAGTCCCTGCCCAGGAGGGACTGCACTGAAGGATAGGCGTAGAAGGCCCCCTCCGGCTCGGGGCACACGACGCCGTCGATCTCATTCAGCATGCGCACGATGGTCTGTCGGCGGGTATCGAAGGCCGACTTCATCTCAGCAACCGCGGACAGGTCGCCGGATACCGCGGTCAGTGCTGCGGCCTGCGCCACGTTGGACACGTTGGACGTGGTGTGCGACTGCAAGTTCGACGCCGCCTTGACGACATCGGTGGGCCCGACCATCCATCCCACGCGCCAGCCCGTCATGGCAAAGGTCTTCGCCACTCCGTTGATGACGATGCACCGATGGGCGATCTCCGGGACGACCACCGGCAGCGAGTGGAACTCGGCCGATCCGTAGACGAGGTGCTCGTAGATCTCGTCTGTCACGACCCAGAGCCCGTGGTCGGCGGCCCAGCGCCCGATAGTCTCGACTTCTTCACGGGTATAGACCGAGCCCGTGGGGTTGTTCGGAGAGACGAACAACAAGACCTTCGTGCGTTCCGTTCGGGCAGCCTCGATTTGTTCGACGGAAACGCGGTATCCGGTCGACTCGTCCGCGGTCACGTTGACCGGGACACCGCCGGCGAGTGCGATCGACTCCGGGTACGTCGTCCAATAGGGAGTCGGGACGATCACTTCGTCGCCGGGATCCAGGATAGCGGCAAACGCCTCGTAAATCGCTTGCTTCCCACCATTGGTGACGAGGACCTGAGACGGGTCTATCTGGAATCCCGAGTCCCGCTTGGTCTTTTCCGCGATCGCTTCGCGGAGCTCGGGAAGTCCAGCCGCGGGGGAGTAGCGGTGAAACCGCGGCTCGCGGCACGCTCGAACAGCGGCTTCGACGATGTAGTCGGGAGTGGGGAAATCCGGTTCGCCAGCGCCGAAAACCACAACCGACTCTCCGGCAGCTCGCATCGCCTTCGCCTTGGCATCCACCGCGAGAGTGACCGACTCGCCGATTGCGGAAATGCGTTGAGAGACCCGTGGAAAACGTGCTGGTCCGAGGTGTGGGCTCATGCGTCCAAAATAGTCGAATGGCGCCCGAAATTGCAGCTCCTGCGCCACGGGGTGCATCTCACATCGGCAGATCTCCGCTGCCGAGCCGCAACAATTATCGCGTAGCGAAGCATGTTGCTATCGGCGGGCGCGGCTCTGTCGGGCACAGCCTTGGAGCCGTGCCCGGCAGAGCCGCCTGGTAGTGAATCGAAATAGGTAGGTGCGGGAACTCGCCGGCATCGTGAGGGCGGGTCAGGTCCTCGGTTCAGCCGGGAGTGATGCGGGGATGGGGTCGTCGAGCTGCTCGCTGTCGCTGGAGCCGCCGGAGTTCGCCGACGCAGGCAGCGCCACTGTGCTGTCGGTGGCTGTGGGTGTCACACCGTCCCCGATCAGGGGAGTGTCATGTGGGACGAATTCAGTCCTGAGGTCTCTCCAGAAGCCGACGGCGACGCCGATGAGGATGAGCAGGAAGGGGGCGGAGCTGACGATCACCGTCTGCTGCAGGGATTCCAGGCCACCTGCGGCGAGCAGGGCGATGGCGGCGGCGCCGGTCACCAGGCCCCACAGCCCGAGGATCCACTGTGGAGGCTCTTCGGTGCCCCGGCTGGTGAGCATCCCGAGCACGAATGTGTTGGCGTCGGCGCCGGAGACGAAGAACAGCACGACGAGCACGATCGTGACGATCGAGGTCAGCGTGGACAGCGGGAGGGACTGGAGGGTGGCGAAGAACGCCGAGTTCTCATCGGCCGCGGCCGCCACCGCGATGCGGGTGCTGCCCGCGAGGTCGCTGTGGATCGCGGTGCCGCCGAAGGCGGTGAACCAGATGGAGAACACCGCGCTGGGCACGACCAGCACGCCGGTGACGAACTCGCGGATCGTGCGGCCGCGCGAGATGCGCGCCAGGAACACGCCCACGAACGCCGCCCACGACAACCACCAGGCGAGCATGAAGTAGGTCCAGGACTGCATGAAGTCCAGATCGCCGCTGGCCGGGGTGATCAGGCTCGCCGACACCAGCTCGCTGACGTAGCGGCCGATGGTCTGCACGTAGAGGTCCACCAGGTACAGGGTGGGGCCGACGACGAGCACGAACACGAACAGCAGCGCGCCCAGACCCATGCTCGTCTCGGACAGGAACCGGATGCCGCGCGCCACTCCGGTCAGGGCCGAGGCGGTGAACAGCAGGGTGATGACCCCGATGATCGCGAACTGCACGGGCGGCGAGTCGGGGATGCCGAACAGCGCGGTGAACCCGCCGTTGATCTGCAGGGCGCCGAGCCCGAGGGAGGTGGTGGTGCCGAACAGCGTTGCCAAGACCGCGAACACGTCGATCGCGCCCCCCACCGGCCCTTCGGTGCGCTTGCCGAGCAGCGGCCGGAACAGGGCGCTGACCAGCCCGGGGCGTCCGCGGCGGAACATCGACCAGGACATGGCCAGTCCGACGACGGCGAAGATGCCCCAGGCGTGCAGGCCCCAGTCGAAGAACGAGAACTGCATCGCCGTCACCGCGGCGGCCGGCGTCATCGGTGCGGCCATGCCGTGCGGTGGTTCGGCGAGGTGGGTGATCGGCTCGGCGACTCCGTAGGAGATCAAGCCGATGCCCATCACCGCGGACAGGATCATCGCGTACCAGGTGATTCTGCGGAAGGCGGGGCGTTCGTCGTCGCGGCCGAGCCGCAGGCGGCCGTAGCGGCTGCAGGCGAGGAACACCAGGAAGATCAGGAACCCGAGCGAGACCAGCAGGTACGCCCAGCCGAAGCTGCGGGTGATGCCGTCGAGCGCGGCCGAGCCCACCCGGGACAGAGAGTCACCGGCGGCGGTGCCCCACACGGCGATCGCGACAGCCAGGGTGAGCGAGACGAGCAGGACGGGCCCGGGCCGCCGGTGTTCCGGCGACGCGGTGGGTGAATCAGACATCGTTGTCTCCGTGAACTGGCCTGAAAGAACAGTGGAAGTGCGTTGTGCCAGCAGGGTCAGGCAGGGGTGTTGGAAGGAACCGTTGCATGCAACAGCAGTGGCGGTCAATACCCAGATTTGCGCTCAATCGATGAGGCCGAGCGAGCAGTACTCGGCCTGGACCTGCGCTTAATCGGTTCTTAGTTGAACGAGGGTGCAGCCTCCGGTTGCAAACTGAGCCCGGTCGACCTAGCGTTTCTTGCATGCAACAGCAGGGTGTTCGGTCCGGCCGCGGTGGAGCGCAGGAACGCGTTGTCGCAGGAGTTCGCAGCGGCATCATTGAAGGTCGTCACCTGCCGGGTGAGCCGCTGTCGGAGACGGCGCTGGCCTTCGAGTACGACGTCTCTCGGACCCCGGTTCGTGAAGCGCTCAAGCAGCTGCAGATCGAGGGCTTGGTTGAAATCCGTCCGCGGGTCGGTACTTTCGTCCGTCGGCCAAGTCGTCGCGAGATTGTGGAACTGTTTGAACTCAAGGAGATGCTCGAAGGGATGGCGGCTCGGCTGCTCGCATCCCGGGGCTCGGTTCCGATCTTGGACGAGCTTGAGGACAACATCGAACGTTCGGGCCGCGCGGTCGCCAAGAAGGACGCCGAAGGATACGCAGGTCTGGTTCACGAGTTCCACGAGCTGTTGGTGCGCGGCGCCGACAGCACCCAGCTGGACACGCACTACAGGACGCTGATGAACCAGCTCGCCTACCACCGGTTGGTGTCGGCATCACTGACTCGCCCGGGACGGCTCGGTGCCTCGCTATCCGAACACCGGCACGTGCTGGAAATGATCAAGGCGAAGGACGGCTTCGGCGCCGAGTTCGCCATGCGTGACCACGTCCGCTCCAGCGAGCGCGCGACATTGGCTGCTGACGATCCGCTCGTGGGTGGCGCTCACCTTCGAAAGGGGCCCTGACACGCCGCGCCGTAGCAGGTTCGCGACGTGCTCGAATGCGCGCTCGCCGGGGTTCACGGGCGGGCGGCGTAGCCGCACATCGTTCCTGACTGGACGCCAGCCGATAACAATGCGAGTCGGGATTGCAGGCACAGAAAGACCCCCGAGGGTGCGACTGGGGTGATTAGGTCGTTTCCTTCGGGGGTCAGGGGAGGACCTCCCGGTACGCACGGTCCACACCTGGAACTTGCGGGATCTCAGCCCTGTGCTGCCAGTGTACTGCGATTGGGCGGGGACCAGGCGGGGACCGAATTGTACGTTTTGGTGACCTTCTCGAGGTCACTCGCGGGTCCCGGCTTGCTGGGGAAGCTACGAGCAAGGTCTAGAAGCGTGGAGACCGTCAGTCGGCGGGTTCGTCTCGGTAGATCTGGAGGCGGAGGTCGCGGGCTTTGGTCATGTGGTTCCTGGCGATGTCCTGGGCCCGGGCAGGGTCGCGTTGGTCGATCGCATCGATGAGGGCGTGGTGTTCAGCCAAGGCCTCCGACCAGCGGCCGGGGAGCTTCAGGGTGGTTGCAGGGTAGCGTGTGAGATGGTTGTTCAGCCGCGTCAGCAGGTCGACGATGGTTCCGTTGTGGCTGGCTACCCAGATCGCCTCGTGCACAGCGCGATTGGCCGCCGCCATTGCGGGTGGGTCGTCGGTTGAAGTGTTGTCCATGGCCGTTTGTGCGCGGTGGATGCGGATCAGGTCGAAGTCGCTGTGCCGTTGAGCGGCCGCGGCCGCGGCAGTGGCTTCCAGGGAGATGCGGACCTCGTAGATCTCCAGGATCTCTTCCGGGCTGCGGGTGCGCACCCGCATGCCGCGGTCGCCGCGTTCCACCAGGCCGTCTTGCTCCAGCTGGCGCAGCGCCTCGCGCACAGGTGTGCGGCTTGTGCCGTACTTCTCGGCCAGCGCCAACTCGATCAGTTGCGCCCCGGTCTCGAACGTGCCCGCGACGATGTCGCCGCGCAGCTCGTCGTACACCTCGGACAGCTCCGCCTCCTCTAACGCAGAATCACCACGTACTCGTGCATGCCGACCTCGGCCCACCTCTCGTTCGGGCCAGGTGGGGATGAAAGTGCCCCTACCTGGCCCGAACATAGTATACAGCGGTATGCATTGCTGGCTCAGGCGATGCGGATCGCCAAACCCTCGAGGCCGGGCACGGCCGGGAATCGCTGCAACACCAGCGGATCGTGTCCCGGGACGATCAGTTCCGGGCGGTCGGAGAGCGCGCGCAGGGCGTCGAACGCGTCGTACATGGTCGGCAGGTAGGTGACCACCCCGTAGGGCTTCTCCCGCTCCACGTTCTCGTAGAAGTGCGCCGCGTCGGCGGCCAGCACGACCCGGCCCGCAGCAGTGCGAACTTGCACCACCTGAAGGCCCGGCGTGTGCCCACCGACCCGGTGCGCGGTCACACCTGGAACCACCTCGTGGACACCGTCGACCATGCGCACCCGGCCGGCGAAGTTCTGCTCCACCAGGTAGGCGACGTCCGACGGCTCCACGAAGTGCGCCAGCTGCTCTCGGCCCGCGTGCCTGGATGTCCAGAACGCCATCTCAGATTCCTGCAACACGATCTCGGCCTGCGGGAAGTCCGAAACGTGACCGGTGTGGTCGTAGTGCAGATGGCTGATCACCAGGTGGTCGATGCGGTCCGGGTCCACTCCCAGCGCGCGGATGGTGTCCATCGGGGACTGCAGGTAGTCGCGGTTTCCCCGTCGCGCAGCCGTTTCCGGAGTGTATCCGGCGTCGACGAGCACGCTGTGGTTGTCGGACACCGCCAGCCACACGTAGTACGAGATCGGGCAGGCCTCCATCGCGCACGGATCGTGTCCGTAGAAGTGCTCGCCACGTACTGAGGCGTCGCGTTGGGCGAACTTGATCGCGTAGACCTCGAAATCTTCAGCCATGGCGTGCCCACCTCCCGGCGCTTGCCCCGGCCAAGCGGCCGAACACCGCGCCCGAGGTCAAACCGGATCCTCCGGGGTAGTTGCCGGAGAACAGCCCGCCGACCATCTCGCCTGCTGCGTAGAGGCCGTTGATGGATGCACCGGTCGCGTCGAGTACTTGGGCGGTTTCATCGACGTGCACGCCGCCGAAGGTGAACGTGATCCCGCAACCCACCGCGTACCCGTAGAAGGGCGCGGTGTCCAAGGCCTGGGCCCAGTTCGACTTCGGCGGCTCGACCTGCGCGGCTCGTCCGTCCTTGATCGCGGGGTCGAACGGCTTGTCCACGATGGAGCTGTTGAACTCGGAGACGGTGCGCTGCAGGCCGTCGGGGTCGATTCCCAGCTTCGCGGCGAGCTCATCGAGCGTGTTGGCCTGCGCGCTCGCGATCGGCTGTGAGTCGTACTCCTCCTTGCGCAGCAGCGGGCGCGTCTTGGCGTCGAAGAGTTGGAATCCGCGGCTTTGCGGCTGCCGCAGGATTTCCCGGCCGTACTTGGCGTAGGTGTAGTTGCGGAAGTCCGCGCCCTCGTCGACGAATCGCTGCCCGTCGACGTTGACCACGATCCCGATCGGGTAGCTCTGCCGGGTGAGCTGGTTGGTCAGCTCTCGGTTGCCGCCGTTCGGGTTGCCGTCGGCGTCCCAGGCCACGCTGTGGCAGGATCCCCAGTCGCCGTGCGAGGCGGCGCCTGCGGCAAGTGCGAGGTCGAGCACGTCGCCGGTGTTGGTGGGCGTGCCGCGGACCAGCGCCCGGTCCCAGCCTTCGCCGAGGTGCTCGGTGCGTCGCTGGGGGTCGGACTCGAAGCCGCCGGCTGACAGCACCACTGCACCGGCGACGATCCGATGTTCGGCACCGTCGGTGTCGCGGTAGGTGACGCCCCGCTCGCTGCTGTCGGCGACGTGCAGCGCGGTGATCTCCGCCCCGTAGCGGATTTCCACGCCTTCGTCCTGTGCGGCCTTGGTGTGCTGGGCGATGAGGCCTTTGCCGCCATCAACGGTGCCGACGTACAGGCCGCCGGAGAAGACCCACTCGTCGTCGGAGAGGTAGGCCTGGCGCTCGTACATCAGCCGCCACTTGATGCCCTTGGTCGCCAGCCAGCGCACCGTGTCGGTGGAGCGCGAGACGAGCACCTCGGTCAGCACGGGGTCGCACTTGCCGCCGGTGACTCGGTGCATGTCGGCGGTGAAGGCACTCGCCGGGTAGGCGGGCACCACGGAGTTGGTGTGGCGCTTGTCGGGTTCGAGCAGGTCGGCGACGTCATCGATGCTGTCGAAGGCGAACCGGAACGCACCGGCGGTGTAGAACGAATTGCCCCCGGCGGCGCCTTCGGATGCCTTTTCCAGCAACAGCACCTTCGCGCCCTGCTCGACGGCCGAGTGCGCGGCCGAGAAGCCGGCGTTGCCACCGCCGACCACCACCACGTCGAACCGGTCGGTCATCGTTCGTCTCCCTTGTCGTTCGAGGTTTCTGCCATGGGACGCGATGTCCAGCGCTCCCAGAGCGTGGCGATCGAGGCGTAGTCGAGCCTGCCGAGCCCTTCGGCGACACCGAGCTCGTAGACGGTGTGCGCGCCCTGAATGCCGAACAGCGGCACACCGGTGTCCTGGGCCATGGCCAGCGCCAGGGTGGAGTCCTTGCGGGCGGCTTCGGTGGGCATCCCGCCGTCGTAATCGCCGCGCAAGATGCGCTCCACGAAGCGATGTGTGAGCGGGCGGGTGAGGCCGGCCTCCGGGCCGGACAGCAGCGCTGCCAGCGCCGAACCGGATACTCCGGTGGCGGCGGCCAGCGCGGCGGCCTCGGCGAGCACCACCATGACCGCGTGCGCGACAGCGTTGTTGATCACCTTCGCGGCCATTCCACTGCCCACGGGCCCGAACCTGGTGGTGGTTGCGCTGATCGCGTCCAGCACCCCGGTCACCTTGTCCACATCGGACTCATCGCCGCCGACCAGCAACGTCGCGGAGCCCCCTGCCATCTGCGAGACGCCGGAAAGGATCGCGGCGTCCACGATGCCGATGCCGTGAGCCGTGCAGAGCTTTTGCTCCTCGTGCATGTCTGTGGGATTGACCGTGCTGGTCTCCACGATCACGCCACCGGCGGGCATCCGCGGCGCGAGCTCGGCGACCACCTGCAGAGAGACCTTCGGTGAGGGCAGGGACAGCACAACGATGTCGGACGCCGCCAGATCGGCTACCGAGCCGGCGGCCGTGATGCGGGGATCCTGGGTGACCTGCGTGACGCGTTCGGCGTCCAGGTCGAAAGCCAGTAGGGGGCGGTGCGCGGCGAGGCGACCGGCGACTGCGCCGCCCATGTTCCCCAAACCGCACAATGAGACGGTGTCACTCACCGACGTTCTCCTCTCCGGTAGTGCCCGAGTCGGGCTGGGGGATCAGCACTAGTCGGCGGTTCCGCTGCCGGTAGCGCTGCGCAGAACGAGGACCGATCGGGCAGGTCAGAGGCGGATCGAGAAGGGGTCCGGCGTGTGACCGGTGAGGTCGACCATCACGTTTTTCGTGTTGAGGTATTCCTGCAGTGCCTCGGCACCGCGTTCCCGGCCGTAGCCGGATTTTCTGGTGCCGCCGAACGGGGCTTGCGCGGCGCTGGCTCGGTAGGTGTTCACCCAGACCGTGCCGGCGCGCAGGCGCTTGGCGACGCGGTGCGCACGGGTCAGATCGGTGGTCCAGACCCCGGAAGCCAGGCCGAAGTCGCTGTCGTTGGCGATCGCGATGGCGTCCTCGTCATCTGCGAACGGGATCGCGCTGAGCACCGGGCCGAAGATCTCCTCGCGGGCCAGTACCGAGGTGTTGTCGACGTCGGCGAACACCGCTGGTCGCACGAACAGCCCCGCGCCGAGGGCTGGATCGTCGATCGGCTCGGCGCCGACGACGGCGCGAGCACCGGATCGCATTCCGGCGTCGATGGCGTGCTGAATCCTGTCGCGCTGCGGCTGGTTCGCGACCGGGCCCATCTGGGTCTTGGGATCCATCGGATCGCCGAGGCGGATCTCGGCGGCGCGCGCCGCGACCGCCGCGACGACTTCGTCGTAGACCGATTCGTGCACCAGCAGCCTGCTGCCTGCGATGCACGTCTGTCCGCCGGCGGCGAAGATCCCGGCGACGGCGCCGGTGACCGCGCGGCCCAGATCGGCGTCAGCGAAGACGATGTTCGGCGATTTCCCTCCCAGTTCCAGCGTGACCGGGGTCAGGTTCTTCGCCGCCGCGGTGGCGATCGCGGTTCCGGTCGGCACGCTGCCGGTGAAGCTGATTCGATCGAGTCCGGGGTGTTCGGTCAGTGCGATCCCGGCCTGGGGGCCGCCGGTAACGATGTTGATGACGCCGGGTGGGAATCCGGCCTGCTCGACCAGGTCTGCCATCCGCAAGGTGGTCGCAGAGGCGTGCTCGGATGGTTTGATCACCACGCAGCACCCGGCGGCCAACGCCGGAGCGAGCTTGTTGGCCAACAGCTGCATCGGTGAGTTCCAGGCGGTGATCAGGGCGGCGACACCGATCGGCTCGGCAACGGTGTAGTCCAGGACGTCCGGGTTGTCCAGCGGGATGGTGCGCCCGTAGAGCTTGTCGGCGTAGCCGGCGAAGAACCGGTAGTTGCGGGCGGCGAAACGTGCTTGGCCAGTGGTCTCGCGGACGAGCTTGCCGTTGTCGGTGGATTCCAAGCGCCCCAGTTCCTCGGCGTGCTCGTCCAGCAGGTCGGCGAGCCGGTTCATCAGTTCGGCGCGGCGGACACCAGGAGTGCTCGACCAGCACCCGTCGAAGGCGGTGCGGGCTGCGGCGACCGCTGCATCGATGTCCTGCGCGGAGGCGTCCGGGATGGTGGCGAATTCGGCAGTGGTGAAGGGGTTGACCGCGGGCAGTTCCTGCCCGGTGGATGACCCTGCGCGCTTCCCATCGATGAGCATCCGATACCTGGGGTTGGTCATGCGGCGCACTCCGTAGGCGTGGTGGTCGTCGACGTGACCGCCCGGGCGGGGAGGAGGTTGGGATCCAAGGCGGTACGCCACTGTATACAGAAGAGTACTCACAGTCTCGGATCGCCTGTCAAGTGCACTCGGTAAACGCGTCGACTAAGCCAGAACCAGGACGAAAACCCTCTTGACGCGGAAACTCCCGAACGTATTCTTCTGCATACATTCGCGCACAGAGGTGTTTCCAGTGTTTCGGCGCCTTCCCCGCAGAGAGGAACAACGATGTCCGCTGCGATTGCGACCAGCGTCGGTTGCCTGGTCTTGATGTTCGGCCTGGCGATCGCCTTCAACGTCAACATCGGCGCGCTCGGGTTCGTCGCGGCGCTGGTCGTCGCCACCGTCGGTGGACTGTCCGCGGACCAGGTGCTGGAATCCTTCCCCGCTGACATCTTCGTGCTCATCGCCGGCGTCACCTACCTGTTCGCGATCGCCCGGGAGAACGGCACGGTCGAGCTGATCGTTCGAACGGGGGTCCGGCTGGTCGCGGGCAAGGTCGCGTTGATCCCCGTGGTCTTCGGGGTCATCGCCGCCGTGCTGGTGGCCTTCGGCGTGTTCCCCTCCGCTGCGCTGGCTCTGCTGGCCCCGCTGGCGATGACCTTCGCTGCGCAGTACCGCGTCAGCCCGCTGCTGATGGGTCTGATCGTGCTGCACGGGGTCAACGCGACGGCGATGTCGCCGCTGAACTCCTACGGCGCGGTGACGCAGAGCGTCTTGGACAAGTCAGGGTTGGCGGACGTGTCGATCTGGACGGTGTTCACGCTGTTCCTGGCGATGTACGCGCTGCTGATGACGGTCGTGTACTTCACCTTCGGTGGCCTGCACCTGATCCGGCACGGTCACGGTCAGGAACCCGCGGTCGACGAGATCGACACCACCGCGGTAATGGTCGGCAGGGTCTCCGGCGAGCAGAAGGTGACCCTGCTGGCCATCGCTGCCCTGATGGTGTTGGCGCTGGGCTTCGGGCTGGACGTCGGGATCACGGCCTTCGGCCTCGGTGCGCTGCTCACCGTGTTGTTCCCGAACCGGGCCGACGGAGCGGTCAGAGGCATCTCGTGGAGCGTCATCCTGCTGACCTCTGGACTGTTCGTCTTCGTCGGCGTCGCGAAGGAGGTCGGCGCGATCGACTACGCCTCCGATGCCATCGGCAGCCTGGGCAACCCGGTGGTGACCACACTCCTGGCGTTCCTGATCGGTGGTGTCATCTCGGCGTTCGCCTCCACCACCGCGACGCTCGGTGCGACGTTCCCCATCCTGATCCCACCGCTGCAGGCTGCCGGGTTCGCGCACATTCCGGGCGCCGTGGCCGGCTTCGGCGTGGCGGCCAGCGTTGTCGACGTCAGTCCCACCTCGCCGAGCGGTGCGATGTTGATGGCCAACGTCCGCAACCGCGACAAGCAGGTCTACTTCCGCCAGTTGGTGGCCTATGCGGGCGCGATGCTGGTCTCCGGATCCGTCGTCCCCTGGCTTCTGCTCGTCGTGCTCGGACTGGGATGACCGGACCGAGCCGGCCGCCCGAAACCCTCGGCCGGGCTCGAGGTGAACCACCAGCCCGGCCCGCATCCCATTGCACACGTCCCACGCGGAGAGATTCGATGCCGAACACGATCCAAGCACCACCGGCCAGGTCCAGCGCGATGGCTCGGAAGGTCAGCGCCGCCAGCTTCATCGGCACCACCGTGGAGTGGTACGACTTCTTTCTCTACGGGACCGCATCTGCCCTTGTCTTCAACCGGCTGTTCTTCCCGCAGTTCTCCGATCTCGCCGGCACCATCGCCGCTTTCGGAGCCTTCGCCGCAGGGTTCATCGCCCGGCCCATCGGTGGTGTCCTGTTCGGGCACTTCGGTGACCGGATCGGTCGCAAGTCCATGCTCATCTACAGTCTCGTCGGGATGGGGATCTCCACCATCGCGATCGGGTTGCTGCCGACCTACGCCCAGGTCGGTGTGCTAGCACCGATCTTGCTCGTGCTGTGCCGTCTCGTTCAAGGATTTTCGGTCGGCGGAGAATGGGGCGGGGCGGTGCTCATGTCCGTCGAGCATTCCGCGGAGCACAAGCGGGGACTGGCGGGGAGTTGGACCCAGGCCGGGTCACCCGCCGGCCTGATCCTGGCCACCCTCGCGTTCGGTGCCTTTTCGATGCTCCCGGAAGACGCGTTCATGAGCTGGGGCTGGCGAGTGCCGTTCTTGCTCAGCGCCGGTCTGGTCATCGTCGGCATGTTCATCCGGTTGAACGTCATCGAATCACCTGAGTTCCAAGAGGTGAAGGGCACCGGTGCCCGGTCGAAGCTGCCGATCGTCGCCGCCGTCAGGAACCACCCGCTCAACATCCTGCTCGCCGTGGGGTGCTGCCTGGCGCCGTTCGTCAACTTCTACCTCTTCGCGACGTTCATCCTCACCTACGGCACCTCCTCGTTGGGGCTGGAACGGCCGGCGGTGTTGAGCGTCGTCGCGATCGCGGCGGGCTTGGAGGTCATCACCATCCCGCTGGCGGCGGCCATGTCCGACCGCATCGGCCGGCGCAAGGTCTTCCTCACCGGGGCAGCGCTCTTCGCGCTGTTCGCCTACCCGTTCTTCCTGATCAACGAGTCCGCAGCTTCGAGCTGGGTGCTCGGCGTCACCGCTGTGGTCGGGTTGTCGCTGATCCACCCGCTCATGTACGGGCCGATGGCCACTCTGTTCGCGGAGATGTTCGCGCCCGAGGTCCGCTACAGCGCAGCCTCCCTGGGCTACCAACTCGGCGCGATCGCCGGCGGCGGGTTCGCGCCACTGATCTTGGCCTCGCTCCTGGCCACCGGTGCGGGCGCTGCTGTCGCCCTGCCGCCGTACCTGATCGTCGTGAGCGTGCTGACCTTCATCTGCGTCTTCTTCGCCACCCAGCCGGGGCGGCGCTCGATCGGACTGGAGCAGAACGCGGAGGGATCGCAGAAATGACCTCGACCTGGCGCGACACCGAACTCGAGCAGTGGGTGCAGGCATGCCTCACCGACGGAGAATTGGCTTCCCTCGCCGCCGCAGCAACCGTCACCTTGGGAATCCGCTCCGGGGGACAGGAAGCGCGGTTCGGCTTCATCGAGGGACGGTTCACCGAGAGCACCGGGACAACCGATTTCGTGCCGTTCGCGGCACCGCTCGACTGGGGGAGGTTCTTCCAGGCGGTACCGCCACCGGCGTACCAGAACTTCTTCGGCATGCGCATGCGAGTGCCCAGCGCACAGATCGAGGGCAGCGAACTGGCCATGGCCCAGCACGCGCACCTCGTCCGCCGGGTGCTCGAACTGGGCAGGCAGGCGATCTCGGGGCACGTGGAAGGCCTGGCGGCACCACCGGTCCGGCGCAAGGTGCACCTGCACTCGGGCTACGCGCGCATCAGCGTGGGTGGCCAGCCGGTCGAGCTGTTCTACGAGACAGCGGGGACGGGGCCCGACGTCCTGCTCCTGCACACCGCGGGAGCTGACAGCCGTCAGTACCGCGACCTGATGGCCGATACCGCGTTGGCCTCGCGATGCCGGCTGATCGCGTTCGACCTGCCTGGCCACGGCCGTTCCGATCTGCTTCCCGGCATCGTTCCCGGTGGCCACAGCCTGACCACTGAGCAGTACGCCACGACCATCCTCGCCGCCATCGAGGCTCTCGGACTCGCCTCACCCATCATCAGCGGTTCCTCGATGGGCGGGGAGATCTGCCTGGAAATGGCGTATCGAGCCCCGGACGTCCTCGGTGGAGTCATCGCGTGCGAAGCAAGCGACCACGTGCCCGGCCGAAAGGTACCCTGGGCGAAGCATCCGCTAGTCAACGAGTCGCTGTTCGTCCCGGAATGGGTCTACGGGCTGATGGCTCCGCACAGCACCGAGCACTACCGGCGCAAGGTGTGGTGGGGTTATTCCCAGGGCGGATTCGGCACCTTCGCCGGTGACATCGACTTCTACAGCGGCGACTGGGACGGGCGTGACCGGATCAGCGAGATCGATACGGCACGGTGCCCGGTCATCATGATGACGGGCGAGTACGACTACTCGTGCACGCCCGCGATGTCGCAGGCGACGGCACGCAAGATCCGCGGTGCCGTCTTCTGGCCGATGCCCCGCCTGGGGCACTTCCCGATGGCCGAGAACCCGCAGCTGTTCGCTGAGCACTTCACCCTGGCGCTCGACCACCTGGAAGTCCCCTGATGTCGTGAGAGCGGAACTGCCGGTGATGGGTGCTCATCGTGCTGGGCCCGCCCGAGGTCATGCCGAACGCGCGTTGAGCGGAACCGGACAGATCACGGCGCGGGAACCAGCAGCACATCACATCGAGCGGACCCCGACGCTCACGGGGGAGGCCGGGTCAACTGCTGAAAGCCGCCCGCACGCTGCCGATTCCACGCAGGTGCGCGGTGAAGGCGTCGCCGGGCGCTGCGGGAACCATGGGCCCGATGGCGCCGGACAGGATGAGGTCCCCGGCGCGTAGTGGCCTGCCGTGCTCGCGGGCGGTGCGGGCCAGCCAGGTGAGCGCGTTGATCGGGTCCCCGAGGCATGCGGCGCCCGTGCCGGTGCTGACGGTGGTGCCGTCCCCGTTGACCACGCGCATCTCGAGTTCCCGGAGGTCTCGGTCGCCTAGGGCTGTTGCGTTGTCGCCCAGGACGTAGAGCCCGCTGGAGGCGTTGTCGGCGACGGTGTCGACGAATGAGATGTCCCAGCCCGCGATGCGGCTGTCGACGATCTCCAACGCGGGTACCACCGCGGCGATGGCGGCGCGGGAGCTGATGTTGTCGATGTCGTCACGATCGAGGTCCTCGGCGAGGATGAAGGCGATCTCGGCTTCGATCCTGGGCTGGAGCAGGCGGGCGCTGTCGACGGGCTGATCTTGCGCGCAGGCCATGTCGTCGAACAGGACGCCGAAGTCGGGTTGGTCGACGCCCAGCTGTGCCTGCACTGCTGATGAGGTCAAGCCGACCTTGCGCCCGACGATCCGCTTCCCGGCGTTGACCTTGCCCAGGGTGAGCACGTCCTGAACGGCGTAACCGGTGGCGGTGGTGCCGTCGGGCAGCAGATCGCGCACCGGTGGACACGGCGTGCACGTGTCCTGCGCGTGTTGCAGCACTGCGGCAGCGGAGCGGATCGCGGCGGGATCGCTTGTGTGCGTTGTGGGCATGGTTGCAGCATCGCGGCACCTCCCGGTCAGCGTGCATTCACGCATTCCTCATAGCGGAACGATGGGCAGTTTTGGAAGGTGGCCCGGAGCAAGAGGACGGGGAGCTCGCGAGAACACCCCGGGTCGAGGCTGGTGGAGTATCAGTGGTCGCCCGGATTCCCGGCTCTGACCTGGACGGAAGTGCCGCGACGGTGAAACGCCGGGGTTCTCGGCGATGTGCGTTCCAGCAGGCGGCACTTCGGCGTTTGCCGGTTGCTTCCTGGAGGCGACGATCGGGTGCGTCGGTCATCGCGACCGAAGTGCCTGGCAGGAAGGAACGAACCGATGCACAAGGTACTGAGGCACGTCGAGGAGATCGCCGACCACCTTGAAGCCCACGCGGCGGAAGCTGAAGACGAAGGACGGTTGTCCGGGAAGACAGCGCAGAAGCTGAGGGACACCGGTGTGATTCGCATGCTGCAGGCTAAGGATTTCGGTGGTTTCGAGTCGACGCCTGCTGAGTTCTTCGAGGCTGTCATGGCGGTCGGTGCCCGCAACGCCGCTGCGGGGTGGATCGCGGGCGTGGTCGGAGTGCATCCGTGGCAGTTGAGTCAGTTCCCGCTCAAGTTGCAAGAAGAGCTGTGGGGTGAGGATCCGGATACCTGGGTCGCCTCTCCGTACGCGCCCATGGGACGGGCGAGGCGGGTGGATGGTGGCTACGTGTTTCGTGGCCGCTGGCCGTTCTCCTCGGGTACCGACAACTGCGACTGGGCGATCCTCGGAGGCCTGGTCACCGATGACGACGGCGAGATCGCCGATCCCAGACCGCGACACTTCGTGCTGCCGCGCGAGGACTACACGATCCACCACGACAGCTGGGAGGTGGTGGGCCTGCGCGGTACCGGATCGAAGGACGTCTCGGTCGACGATGCGTTCGTCCCGGAATATCGGGTGGAGGTGCAGGAGAAGTTCGACCGCGGAGTTCAGGCTCGGGAGGTCGGGCGGGACAACCCGCTCTACGCCATCCCGTTCGGGGCGATCTTCCCGGCGGCGATCAACGCCGGCACGCTGGCGATGGCCGAGGGCGCGTTGGCCGCGTTCGTCAACTACACCCGTGCCCGCGTGACGGTGAGGGGTACCGCGACGTCGACCGACCCGGCCCACTTGTCGGTGTTGGGTGATGCGGCAGCGGACATCGCGGCCAGCCGCACCCACTTCCTGGACGACTGGAGACGGATCTGGGATGTGGTGGAGCGCGGCGAGTTCCTCAGCGACGAGCTGCGGCTCGAGACGCGCCGCAACGAGGTCCGTGCGGTGCGGCGGGCCATCGATGCGGTGGACCGGTTGTTCGCCCTGGCCGGTGGTGGGTCGTTGCAGCGGAGTCGCCCGAT
The DNA here is from genome assembly GCF_004349225.1 of Saccharopolyspora karakumensis. Lineage (NCBI taxonomy): Bacteria > Bacillati > Actinomycetota > Actinomycetes > Pseudonocardiales > Pseudonocardiaceae > Saccharopolyspora > Saccharopolyspora karakumensis. The sequence goes on along the minus strand of NZ_SMLA01000013.1, from coordinate 20,684 downwards.
GCAGCGCTTCTGGCGGGACTGCCACGCGGGCCTGGTGCACGTGTGCAATGTGGCAGACCCGATCTACCAGGCCTACGGCACGAATCTCTTCGGTGGTGAGCCGGAACGCTACCTCTGGTGACCGCCTGTGCGGGCGGACGATGACCCCGGCGAGGCGCGTCGCCCTGAGCGCGTGCGTTCGTCAGTCGCAGTTCCGCTGTGCACGCACTGCTCCTGGCATGTGCCGAGGAGTGGAACCACCTGCTTTGAGCACGGGATCGAACTCGAACAAGCTGGGACGAACCAATGGATCGCACCGCGGTGCGCTCGGCGGATGGCCCCGCGAGGTCGACGGAAACGATTCGAAGGAGAGACGAATGCCGCAAGAGCTGACGTTCGAGACTACCAGCCGGACGGTGCAGACCAACGATTGGAAGATCCACTTCAACGAGGCGGGCGAGGGGCATCCGCTCCTGATGCTGCACGGAAGTGGGCCCGGTGCCACAGGGTGGAGCAACTTCGGCCCGAACCTGAAGGCGCTCTCCACGCGATACAGGGTGATCGCGGCCGACATGCCCGGCTGGGGTGAGTCCGCTGCGGTCACCTATGACGAGCGCGATCACGTCGAGGCGACGCTCCAGCTTCTCGATGCGCTGGAGATCGAGAAAGCCGCGTTCGTCGGGAACTCGATGGGCGGGATGACCGCGCTCCGGTTCGCAACCGAGCATCCGGAGCGGATGTCGCATCTGATCACGATGGGCAGCGGCTCCCCTGGACCGCTGCTGTTCGGTGCCGGCGACGGGCCGACCGAGGGCTTGAAGATCCTCCGAAAGGGGTATCAGGACCCGTCGCCGGAGACGATGCGTCAGTTGGTCGATGTCATGACCTTCGATTCGCGTTCCGCCAGCGAGGAACTCATCCGGCAACGGTCCGACGCCGCCCGCGCCCGTCCGGATCACCTCGCCAACTTCATCGCAGGGATGGATCGCGGACTGCCCTTCATGGACTTGGCGAAAATCGCGCGAATCCAGCTCCCGACACTGCTCTTCCACGGCCGTGACGACCGAGTCGTGCACTACGAGCACTCGTTGAAACTGGTGTCGCTGATCCCGCATTCCCGGTTGGTGCTGATGAATCGCTGCGGGCACTGGCTCCAGCTCGAGCACGCCGAGGAGTTCAACCGGCTTGTCGACGATTTCGTCTCCGCGCGGTGATGGGTTCTGCCCCTCGACCGTAACCTTCGACGGGCCGTCCTGGCCGGGAGTTCCCGTTGGGCCAGGACGGCTCTCTGGTCGGGTTATCCGGTTGCCGCGATGGATGCGTGCACGATGTCGACGATGAGGGCCACGAACTCGTCGGGGTTCCAGGCCTCGTGGATCTGGTGGGCGAGGAACAGGCCATCCGTCGCGGCGATGACGAGCTGGGCCAGGTGTTGGGGGAGCCGAGGTCGGGTGGTGAGCACGCTCGGAGTGAGTTCCCGGGCGAACCAGTCCGCGAGATTGCCCTCGACCGAATCGCGGATCTGCAGGAACAGCGTGCGGGCCGCCGGCTCCGTCTCTCGTTTCTCCAGGGTCAGCATGTGGCCTATTCGCAGGAAGTCCGGTGCAGCGGGAAGGCTCCGCACCGATGTGGAGAGGACCGCTGCGAGCCCCTCGGTGAGTGGAACGCCCGCGGCCAGCGGCGCCAAGGCGGGTTGCTGAGCGCGCCACTCGTCGAAGCTGTGCCGGACCACCTCGGCCAGGAGCTCGTCCTTGTCCTTGAAGTACCAGTAGACCGAGCTGACCGGCAGACCAGACCGCTTCGTGATCTTCGAGATGGTGGTGGGCTCATACCCGGACTCGGCCGCGATGCGTGCGGCGGCGTCGAGGATCAACCCCCGGGAATCGGCTGGCTCCTGTCGCCTTCGGGACGGTGTGCGGATCTCGGCGGGCGCCGGATGGGGGCCGCCGAGAATGGCCCTCTCGGCGAAGGCGTTCAGCCCTGTCGCGAGCATCTCGATGAGGATCTCGTGGTCCCAGTCCTGACCGGTCTGCAGTCCGATGTAGAGGCCGTCCACCACGGCGAGGTGGTAGCGGGCGAGCCTGGCCGGAAGCGACGCGTCCCGCGTTGTCACGCCAGCCGGGAGGATGTGCCGCCACCAGTCGGCGAGATCGGCTTGGGTGTCGTGGCGAACGGAGAGGAAGCGGATGCGGGCCGATGGTTCTGGTTCCCGCTTCTCCAGCGCCAGCATGAGGCCCAATTTCCAGAACCCCGGTGACACCACGAAGCTGTGGGCCACGGACCGCATCCTTCGGCGGATTTGCGTCAGACGATCAGCAGCATCGATGGCGTGCGACGATTTCGGCACGGTCGCGCGCCACATCAGGAAGCTGTGTTCGAGGGCTTGAGCGAGCAGGTCGTCCTTGTCCTTGAAGTGCCAGTACACGGAGCTCGCGGGAAGCCCCGTTCGTTCGGTGACCAGCCCGATGCTGGTTCCGGAGTATCCGCGCTCGACGGCGATCGCCATGGCCGCATCGAGGATGCGCTGGCGCGACTCGTCGCCCCCGCGGTGCCTGCGCTGGGTTTTCCTCTGCATTGACTCCTCTTGATGTTGTGGTCCGCCTCGTGCCGGTTCAACGCGGCCGGATCCCATGCCGATGCGGCGCACGGTAGTGCTCGCGGTCACCGTGCCTCGGCCCGGCCGTGCCCGGTGCAGAAGGAGAGGCGGTTGCGCTGGAGAACCGGCTGCCGGGCAAAGGTCTCCGACGAGGGGTTCACGGGGCGGTCGCTGCGATGTACTCGGCCGAGATCCTCCCGGCGGCACGACGCACGCGTGCGGCGTTGGCACTGTGGTTGAAGCGGGTCGTCGCACCGGAGATCGAAATGGCGGCGATCGCACGGCCGTCGACCAGGATGGGTGCGGCCACGCACGTCAATCCGAGGGCGGCTTCCTCGTGGTCGAACGCGATCCCGTTGGTGCGCACGCGATCGAGAACGTTCACGAAGCGCCAGGGTTCTGCGATGGAGTACGGCGTCCTTCGCTGCAGCCCTGCGGTCACCACGCGCTGTGCCACCGACCGCTCGCTGAAGGCAACGATCGCTTTGCCCAGCCCGACGCAGGCCGCCGGCATCCGGCCACCCACCGCGGTGGGGGTCTCGACGGCGTGATGGCCGTGGATCTTCTCGAGGTAGACGACGTCGACGCCATCCAGAATGGCCAGGTGCACCACGTTGCCGGTGCTGACGTAGAGGTCGCTGAGGTAGGGCATGGCGAGGTCACGCAACCCCTGCGGTCGGCAGTGGTGCGCGCGATTGCCGAGTTCGAACAGCAGCGAGCTGATGCGGTAGTCGGTTCCGACTCGCTCGATGTAACCGCTGTGCTCCAGCCCTGCCAGCAACCGGAACGCGGTTGACTTCGGGATACCGGCTCGGCGTGCGAGTTCACTGACTCCCAGGTTGGGGCCACCTTGCCGGAAGGCCTCGAGCAGCTGCAGCGCCTTGGTCACCGAAGTGCTGGTGCTGTCGCGGGAGGCGGCCGGCCGAGGCATCCCAGGCGCAGCGGGGGAGACGTGGGCGGAGGAATGATCCACGTTGGTGCCGGTGGTCATAGGCGGAGCCCCTTCCTCGGTACATGCCTGCCATGGATGTGATGCCAATCACCAAGGGGAGTGTAGTGGTCGATACAGGGAATCGGCGGGACTGAATCGTTCACAGTTGTTAGACGTGCCGTTCACCTGGTGTTTCTTGCTGAAATTTCGCATCGCTGTGCTGCAGAGCGGAACGCTCAGCCGCTCGCCTTCTCCGGGTCGTGCTCTCGGCCACGCGGCCGGACTCGAGCGGGCGGGCGGCCTGAGCGCTGTGGTCCGTGCGCACGTTCCGCCCACCAGCACAGGTCTCTCCCGCAGACGGGCAGAACGCCACACCCTCGTGGAGGAGTTGGCGTGGTGGCCGCCCGGTGGCGGGGAAAGAGGGCACAGGTGTCATCGATGGAGGAGCGACCCAGCGGACTGGGCCTGCCCGAGCTGGGCTGGTCCGAGGATGCGCACGCACTGCGGCTGCGCTTGCGCGCGCTGCTCGACGAGAGCGCGCCCTTGGTCTTGCCCGGCGTCACGGATGTCCTCGGCATGCGGCTCGTGGAGCGCGCGGGGTTCCCCGCCGCGTACGCGACCGGAGCCGGCTTGGCGAACGCTCAGCACGGGCTTCCCGACATCGGGCTCGTCTCGTCCGCAGAGGTCGTCGACCACGTTGGAAGCCTCACGAGCGGTTCGGGGATCCCGCTGGTGGTGGACGCGGACACCGGATTTGGCGGGCCGCTGACCGCCATGCGCACGGTTCGGCGGCTCGAACGAGCCGGTGCTGCCGCCATCCAGCTGGAAGACCAGGAGATGCCGAAGCGTTGTGGGCACTTCGACGGGCATGCGCTCATTCCTCGCGAGCACATGCAGACCAAGATCGCGGCCGCGCTCGAGGCGCGCAGCGACGACGCCTTGGCGCTGATCGCCCGCACAGATGCGCGCAGCGTCCACGACATCGATGAGGCCATCGCGCGTGCGCACGCCTACGTCGAGGCCGGTGCCGACGTGATCTTCGTGGAGGCGCCTCGCACCGTCGACGAGCTCGCTCGGGTCGGCAGGGAGCTCGCCGGTGTGCCACTGGTGGTCAACGTCGTCGAGGGTGGCAGGACCCCGGAGCTGGAGTTGAAGGAGTACGCCGACCTGGGATTCTCACTCGTCCTCTTCGCGAATTTTTTGATGCGGTCGATGATGGCGGCGGGCGCCGAGGCGCTCGCCCATCTGAGGAGGCACGGTGAAACGGCGAGCCGTGCGAGCCGGATGGTCTCGTGGGAGCAACGGCAGGAGCTGTTCCACCTGCGCCAGTTCAGCGAGGCCGAGGCCCTGCTCGACAGGCCTTGGGGCGCCGGGGGGTCGGCATGATCCCGGGCCTGCCCTACGCGGAGCAGTTGCCGGAACGGGTTGGTGTGCTCGTCCTGGGTTCTGGGCTCGCTGGTTGTGCGGCGCTGCTGGCAGCCGCTGAAGCCGGCCAGTACGCCGTCATGCTCGAGAAGACCTCCGACATCGGGGGCTCCACGGTCAAGTCCGCCGGGCTCTCGGCGTTCGCCGGCACCGAGGAGCAGTCGGCACAGGGCATCGCCGACTCCGTCGAGTCGCTCCGCGGAGACCTCCTGAACACCGGTCGGCACCTGTCCGACGAGCGCTTGGTCGACTTGTACTGCGAACACCAGCTGGAGACCTACCGGTGGCTGCGATCGCACGGGGTGCGGTACGGGGAAGTGCACGCCGCCTCGGGCCAGTCCGTGCCCCGCTCGCACCCGACCGATACCACGGCGATGCTGGTCCACCTCCTCCGCGCCGCCGGGCGGTTGGGCGCCCGCCTCGTGATGGAGGCACCGGCCTGCCGGCTGCTGCGCGAAGGCGGTCGGATCGTCGGTGCGGAGGTCGAGGCACCGGACGGCCTGCGCCGCGTGAGCGCCGACGCGGTGGTGGTGGCAACGGGCGGCTTCTCGCAGAACTCCGAGCTACTGACCCGGTTCGCGCCGCAGATGGACGATGCGCTCCGAGCTGGCGGATCGGGTTGCACGGGCGACGGTCTGCTGATGGGCTGGCAGCTCGGTGCCGGGATCGTGGACACGCCGCACATCAAAGGCACCTACGGCCACTACTTCGAGCCGCATCCGCACGAGGACGGCACCGGTGTCCTCGCTGTCTACAAAGGCGCTATCGCTGTCAATCGCGAAGGTCGGCGCTTCGTCGACGAATCTCTGCCCTACAAGGAGATCGGGGACGCCGCACTGGCGCAGGGAGGTACGACCACTTACCAGGTTTTCGACGCGCGAGTGCTTGCCCGCACCAACGATGAAGTGGCGATCTACGACTTCGCAGGTCGGGACCGAGCTGGGATGCTCGTCAAGGCCGACACTGTCGCGGAGCTCGAGACCAAGCTCGGCATTCCCGAGGGCTCGCTGGTGGCCGCGGTCACCGACTACAACGACCGGATCGTCGCCGGGGAGCGAGACCCGCTCGGCCGCAGGCACCTCTCCGGCGGCGTGGGATCGCCCTTCGCCCTGGAACAGCCGCCGTTCTACGCGCATCCGTCGGGCACGGTCGTGCTGGCCACCTATTGCGGGCTCACCGTCGATGCGCGACTGAAGGTGGTGGACGTCTTCGGCGAGCCGATCGAGCGGCTCTACGCGGCCGGTGAAGTCATCGGCGGCTTCCACGGTGCCGGGTACATGACCGGCACCTCGATCGGCAAAGCGGCCATCTTCGGTCGTCTCGCGGGCACGCACGCTGCCGCTGAGGAGAGTGAGCGGGAGTGGTGAGTTCCTTCGACTTGCACGGAGAGGTAGCCCTGGTGGTGGGAGCCGCCGTCGGCGGCCTCGGTGAGCGGGCCGCCCGTGCGCTGGCGGGTCGGGGTGCGGCTCTCGCAGTGGCCGACATGGCCGGCCGCAACGAGGATCTCGCCCGGACCGCGGAGGCGACCGGTGCCACGAGTCATGCGGTCGACGTCACCGACGAGACCGCGGTGGCCGCGCTGTTCACCGAGGTCCAGAGCTTGCACGGCCGAATCGACGTGGTCGTCAACGCGGCCGGCGTCATGCTGCGCAAGTCCTACGACGAGACCTCTCTGGAGGAGTTCGAGCGCGTGGTCCGGGTGAACCTGACGGGCGCCTGGCTCGTCGGCCGACAAGCCGGGATCACGATGACCGCGTCCGGCACGGCGGGTCGGATCGTCAATCTCACCACTGTTTACGCGGAACGCGTCGGACCGGTCCCGGAGTCGGCGTACTACGCCTCGAAGGCGGGAGTGGCCAACGTGACGCGTTCCTTGGCGGCGGAGCTAGGGCCGTGCGGTATCACGGTGAACTGCCTCGCGCCTGGAGTCTTCTACCCGACGCAGATGACCGCCGCGCTCGGTGCGGACCCGGAGCGGCTCGCCTGGTTCGGCGAGCGCACGATGCTCGGTCGGCTGGGTGATCCTGACAGCGATTTCGCCGGCCCGCTGCTACTGCTCGCGAGTCGCGCGTCCTCGTACGTGACCGGGCAGGTCCTCTACGTCGACGGCGGCTGGTCCGCCTGGTGATCCGGTTCTACCGACCCATCGAAGGAAACGAACGAGGGGAGTTCAGATGACCGGCGGCCGCACGGCCCTGCTGCTGCTCGACTACCAGGTCGCGCTGTGCGAAGAGGGCCCGCACCTGCGGATGCCGCCCCTGGCCGAGCAGGTCAGGGAGCGCGAGGTGATCTCACACGCCGAGAAAGTGCTGGCGTCCGCGCGGGAGGTCGACTGGCTGGTCGCCCACGTGCGACTCGCCTTCGACCCGACCTACGTGCTGCGCACCAACCGGCTGGTGCGCTTCGACGCCTACCCGGACCAGTGCGCCATGCTCGCCGATTCCCCCGAAGCGCAGATAGTCGAGGCGTTGGCGCCGGCTGAGGGGGAGCCCGTGGTGGACAAGGGCTGCGTGGACCCCTTCGTCGGCACGCCGCTGCTCCTCGCTCTCGCTGCGGAGGGAGTCCAGCACGTCGTGCTCGGTGGGGTCGCGACCAACCTCGTCGTCGAATCGGCCGCTCGGCACGCCTCCGATTCAGGGCTGCAGGTCACCGTGGTGGAGGACATGTGCGCCTCCTTCCGGCCGGACCTGCACGAATTCTCGATTCAGCACCTGATGCCGATGTTCGGCTCGGTGACGACGGCCGACGAGCTGATCGGAGCGATGTGATGGGACAGCAGGTGGACGGCTACGACGTGGTGGTGGTCGGAGGCGGTGTCGCCGGGCTCTCCGCGGCGTGCGCTGCCGCTGAGGCCGGCGCTCGGGTTGCGCTGCTCGAGCGCGCTGTTGAGTCCGAGAGCGGTGGGAACACCCGTTACACCGAGGCTTTCCTCCGCATGAAGTCGGTGGAGCAGACCGCCGATGGACTTGAGGACAGCCTCGTCGAAGATTTCATGGGGCATCCGGACCCGGGCGTCGTCCAAGACGCGGCACTGCTGTCGGAGTCCCGTCAGCCTTCGCTCTCGAAGGCGCACCACGTGATCGACCTCGACTACGTCGCGGAGTTCAGCACGTCCGCCCCTGCGACGTTGGCGTGGATGACGGGCCACGGCGTCAAGTTCGAGTTCCTGCCCACACCGTTCCTCACCACCTCCACCTCGCGGATGGCGCCAGTCGGCGGTGGGCTGGCGATCGTCGAGGTGATGGGCGAGGCGGCCCGCGGTCTCGGCGTGGAATTCCTCTTCGAGACCACGGCCCGATCGCTGCTCGTCGAGGACGGTGAGGTCCGCGGTGTCTCCGCGAAGACGGCCGGTGGCTGGCGCGTGTTCCGGGGGCGCGTCGTGCTGGCCTCGGGCGGCTACCAGGGCAACGCCGAGATGATGGCCCGCTACCACGGTGACAAGGCCTTGACCACGCGTCCGGTCGCCCGGGGTGGCAACTACAACAAGGGCGAAGGCATCGAGATGGCCCTGGCCGCGGGCGCCGCGACGGCCGGCAACTTCTCCCTCTTCCACGCCGAACCGGTTGACCCCAGATCAGGCGAGCCGGAGGCTGCGATCTTCTGCTTCCCCCACGGGATCCTCGTCAACGAGGAAGGGGAGCGTTTCGTCGACGAGGCGCGCGGACCCATCGATGCCTGGTACGAGAGGACCACACGCGACATCCATGCCCAGACCGGCGGCATCGCGTGGGTTCTGCTCGACCAGCAGTCCCTTGCGGTGCCCAACATCATGTCCGGCGTTCGCACCGGAGTCGCGCCGGTCAGTGCTGACTCCGTCGCGGCGCTCGCGGAAAAGCTGGGCCTCCCGGTCGACCGCCTGCAAGCTACGGTCGCCGCTTACAACGACGCCTGCCAGGACGGGCCGTTCGACCACACCGTTCCGGATGGACTGGCAACGCGAGGGCTTGAACCGGCCAAGTCGAACTGGGCTCGCCCGCTGGTCAAAGGCCCATTCGTGGCTTACCCGATCATGGCTGCCGCAGTGTTCACCTTCGGTGGCCTCAAGACCACCGCAGCCGCCGAGGTCGTCGACCGCGACGGCCGGCCGATCGTCGGCCTCTACGCCGCCGGTGAGGTGACCGGGCTCTACTACTCGAACTACACCGGCTCGACGTCGGTGCTGCGGGGAGCGACGTTCGGCAAGATCGCGGGCGGGCGGGCGGCTGCGCTGAGCGCACTCAGCCCGGAAGAGGACGGATCGGAGGGGCGGCCCTGAGATGCGCATCTGGCACCAGAGCTTCACGGTTCTCGATGACGTTCCGCACTACCGCGATGCCCTGGCCCGGCACCTGCACGAGCAGGCCTCATCGGGCACTGAGATCGACTTGCACGGGATGAAGCCCGGAACCTATCCGTCCGACTACCCGGGCACGCACATCGGCCACACCTACCTCGCGGGCCTGCACAAGGAGCAGTTCGTGCAGGCGGCTCTGCGAGCGCAGGACGAGGGTTACGACGCGTTCCTCATCGCCACCATCCCCGATACGGCGTACGAAGAGGTCCGCACACTCCTCGACATCCCCGTGGTCGCCTTCGGACAGACCTCGGTGCTGATGGCGGCCCAGCTCGGAGATCGAGTCGGAATCGTCAACTTCATCGCCGAGCTGGAGCCCCAACTGCGCCGCAACATGCGCAACTACGGCCTCGACGCGTTGGTAGGTCCGATCACCCAGGTCGTTGCGGGTTTCACCGACGTGATGGCGGCCTACGCCGATCCGCAGCCGCTGGTGGACGCGTTCACCGAGGCGGCACGCCGAGCCATCGATCGGGGGGCGAATGTGATCGTCCCAGGTGAAGGTCCGCTCAACGTGTTCCTCGCAGACCTGGGGATCAGCCGCGTCGACGATGTGCCGGTGCTCGACTCGCTCGGCACGTGCGTTCGCATGGCGGAGTTGCGAGCGGCGCAGCACGCTGCGACCGGATTGTTGCCGTCGCGTGCCGGCTTCTACGGTGCGCAACCGTCACGCCCGCTGGTCGACGAGGCGCGAAATTTCTACGGATTTCCGGAAACCCTGCCATGACAACGGATCCGGAGGAGAAACGGCGGGTCGACGTCGCGATCGTCGGCGGTGGTGCCTGCGGGCTGATGACGGCGCTCCGCGCTGCTGCGGACCCTGATCTCGTCATCGCAGTCCTGGAGAAGTCCAGCCGTGAGGGTTGCAACGCAGCCATCTCCAGCGGAAGCCTCGCCGCAGCCGGTACCCGGTTCCAGGCCGCGGCTGGAATCGTTGATTCCCCGCAGCGACACGCCAACGACATCCTGGCCGCCAGCGGCGACGAGGAGTTGCGCCCCGTCGTGGAGGCGTTGTGCAAGGTAGCGCCCGAGTTCGTGGAGTGGATCGCCGACACCGGTTACCCGATCGAGCTCGGTGTGGACATGCCCCGCGCAGGAATGTCCGTGCCGCGTCTGCACGCGGACACCGGCCGCCTCTGCGGTGCTCGGCTGGTGCGGCACCTCCGCGCCCTGCTCGATCGGTCGCCCAACGCCGCGCTCGTCGACGAGGCGAAGGTCGTGGACCTGCTCGTCGACAACGGGTCGGTCGTCGGTGTCGTGGTCGAGCAAAACGGTTCGCGGCAGGAGTTCCTCGCCGCCGCTGTTGTGCTGGCCACCGATGGGTTCGCCGCCGACCCGACGCTGAGGGCCGAACACCTCGGCGACCTCGGCAACCCCTTCTACGCCGGCGTGGCCACCAGCACTGGGGATGCTCTGCGCTGGACCGCGCCCCTCGGCGCCCAGCTGCGCAACATGGGCGCCGCACTCCGCTCGGGTCTGGTCGTGATCGACCACGGAACTCGTGTGTCCCCGGCGCTTCAGTTCAACGGTGCGGTGCTCGTCAATGCCAGCGGCGAGCGGTTCGTTGACGAGGAGTCGATTGGCTATTCCGCTCTGGCCGGAATCCTGCGCAGGCAGCCTGGTGAGCGTGCGGCGATGGTCTTCGACGCAACCGCGATGGCGGCGACGCGGGAGTCGGAGATGATGCGCGACTGCCTGGCAGCGGGGGCGATCCGCGACCTCACCACCTTGGCCGAGCTCGCCGACGTCATGGGAACGAGCGAGAACCGTGCGAGCGCGGCGATCGCTCCCCGTCCTGGGCGACGCGTTCTGCGCCCGCCGTACCACCTCGCCTGGGTCACCCATGGTGTCCTCACCACGCAAGGGGGCTTGGTGGTCGATGCACAGGGCCGCGTGTTGGATCACGCGGGGGCCCCCATCCCAGGATTGTATGCCGGAGGTGGTGCGGCCTGCGGCCTGGCAGGGCCGCATTCCGATGGCTACTCCTCGGGCAGCGGTCTGCTCTCCGCATTCGGGATGGGCTGGATAGTGGGCAATCGCTTGGCTAAACGTGCGGCTTGAGACGCATTTCGCGGGGATGTTTGCGGAACTCCCTGCTTGGGGTTCGCCGTCAGGACGACGACCGCACGAGGACGATGTCTAACTGGTAGGGACCCTCGGCGTCCAACGTGCGCGGGGCTTGCCGTTGCACGGTTGACACGTTCTGCTCCGCAGCACGCAGAGGTGGTGCCGGAGCCCATCTTCTCCTTGACTCGTCTCCGTAGTGATTGCTCCAAGGAAAGAAGGCGCCATGCACGAGGCCGTCGAAAGGGCCCACAAGGCAGCCACCACCTTTCGCGAAGAAGCTGTTCCCAGCGATGAGCTGTGCAGGCTCACCGACCGAGCTGCGAACACCCTGCGCGAGACCGGGCTCATCCGGTTGCTGCAGCCTGTTGAGCACTCCGGCTTCGAAGCCCACCCGAACGACTTCCTCGAGGCGGTCATGGCCGTCGGCGCCGCATCGCCGTCGGCCGGCTGGGTGGCCGGTGTCGTGGGAGTCCACCCGTGGGAGATCGCGATGATGGACCCTAGGTTGCAAGAGGAGATCTGGGGCGAGGACCCCGACACGTGGGTGGCTTCGCCCTACGCGCCGATGGGCCGAGCCAAGCCCGTCGACGGCGGATTCCTCTTCAGCGGCCGATGGCCGTACTCCACGGGTACTGATCACGCCCAGTGGGCGGTGCTCGGCGGCATCGTCACCGATGCCGCTGGAGACGTGGGAAATCCCGCCGACATCCGGCACTTCGCGATTCCGCGCGAGGACTACGAAATCGTGGAGGACTCCTGGAACGTGATGGGCCTGGAGGGCACCGGTTCCAAGGACGTCGGGATGGCGGACGTCTTCGTCCCCGACTACCGAGTCGTCGAGGCGGGGCCGATGCTGTCCGGTCATTACGAGTCCCGTCAGCAGGGCAAAGCGCTCTACAAGTTGAAATTCCCGCTGGTGTTCTCAGCGGCGATCTCAGCAGGTACGCAGGGCATCGCCCAGGGAGCGTTGGCCGTGTACCACGCCTACATGTGCTCGCGGGTCTCCGCGGACGGCATCATCGCCAAGACCGATCCGACCCAGCTGGTGGTCTACGGCGATGCGGCCGCCGACATCGCGGCCAGCCGATCGCACCTGCTGGCCTCCATGGCGGAGCTCTTCGACCACGTGTCCAGTGGTGGCGACATCTCCCGGACCCAACGGCTGAGCTTCCGTCGCGACCAGGTGCGAGCGTCTCGCCGAGCCGTGGACGCGATCGACCGGCTCTACAAGGTCAGCGGTGCGAGCGGGATCCGCACCGACTTCCCCAATCAGCGGTACTGGCGTGACCTGCAAGCAGGGTTGAGCCACATCTGCAACATCGCGGACAACATCTACGCCGCGTGGGCTACCGACGACCTCGGCGGCGAGCCCTCGCAGACCGTTTTCGCCTGACCGAACCACTCAAGGAGGCACGGATGATCAAGGCGCTCGCCTACCTGGGGATCAATTCCCCGCGGTACGACGACTGGCGTTCCTTCGGCACCGAGTTCCTCGGTGCCCAACTCGCCGAAAAAGGGCCCGACGGCGCAGTTCGCCTTCGGGTCGATGACGCGGCTTGGCGGCTCCAAATCCACCCCGCTGAGGCCGACGCCGTGGCCTACATCGGCTGGGCGGTCGATTACGAGGAGGACCTGGACGCGATCACCGCGAAGTTGTCGGCGGCCGGCGTCACCGCCGAACGCGGCTCAGAGGCGGACGCCGACGCGCGCAACGTCAACCGGCTGATCACCTTCGAGGACCCGTGGGGGTTCCGGCACGAGGTCGTCTGGGGCCAGCACGCCGACCCGGCGAGCTTCCACCCGGGTCGGCCGATCTCCGGCTTCGTCACCGGGAGCCAAGGCCTGGGCCACGTGCTGCTGATGATGCCTGACATCGAGGCGGGACACGCCTTCTTCAGCGGCGTCCTCGGGTTCGAGCTCTCGGACAAGATCATCGTGCCGGGTCGGCTGAACGCTCGTTTCTACCACGCGAATGCTCGCCACCACACGCTCGCGCTGGGACAGTGCCAGCCGGGGAGCGCAGGCCTCAACCACCTGATGTTGCAGGTGAACTCGATGGACGACGTCGGCACCGCCTACGACATGGCGGAGGAGAAGGGGGTCCCCCTCACCCTGGGACTCGGGCGGCACACCAACGACAAGATGTTCAGCTTCTACTGCAGCACGCCGTCGTCGTTCCACATCGAGTACGGATTCGATGGGCTCGAGGTGACGCCCGGCGAGTGGGTGCCGCGGGTCTACGGCAAGACGGCGATCTGGGGCCACCAGTTGCAGCCCGGGGCGGAGGCACGGCCGCCCGGCATCATGCACCAGCTGTCGGCCGAAACTGGAGCGACCCAGGATCTGGCAGCGGACGAATCCGCCTCGGCCGCCGTCTGAGCGAACGTGCGAAGAGCGCCCTGGAGTTCCAGGGCGCTCTTCGTCAGCTACCACCGGCGCCCGACCAGGTCACAGGGGGAAGTCGCTCTCGTACCAGAGCAGCTGGTCGCGCAGGCCTGCCTTGTGGCTTCCGGGACCGCAGCTCCTCCCGAGGTCGTGCTCGGCCGCGGCAGCAGCCCCCTTGACGGTTCGGATCCAGTCCTTGACCTGCTGGCCGCCGACGCCCGAAGGCAATTGAGTCACCCGCACCACCATCGAGATGTCGCCGTCCGGGCTGCGGACCGGGACCACGATGGCGCCGACGTCGTAGGTCCCATCCTCGTGCAACTCGACGTCTTCGAAGAACTGCCTCGTCTGGGCCAGCGCTTCGCGGACCGCCCGCTCGCGGGCTGGTGTCAGTTCTCGCGAGGAGTACTCGCGGAGTGCGTCTAGAAGCCGGTCGTAGGCAGCGCGTTCCTGGGGGTCGACTATGGACAGAGCCGCACCGTGCCGCTCCACGCTGGCCAGCCGACTGCGGTAGTGCTCCACCAGATCGGGTTCAGCGGGCGAGACTTTGGCCAGCCACCGTTCGACCACCTCTGTCCGTGCACCGGCTACGTAGGCCTCACCGATCGGCGGGGTCAGCGGTACTCGTTCGCCCAGCGCCGCGACCCTCGATGCGGTGCCGCCGCATGCGCTCACCGCTGTCGTGAGCTCTTCGGCGCCGATTGCCACAAGAGCAGCGGCCTCGCATCGCAGGTCGTGCGCCAGGCGCTCGACGTGGTTTCGCGCCGAGTCGGCGTGCCGGAGCGCTCCGATCAGCTCGGCGTCACCTCTGGTGGCCGTCCCGCAGGGGGAGAAGCCGCCGAAACCTCCTTGGAAGAACAGCAGCGGGGTGACCGGCCGGTTGACGGCCATCGCCTCCACCGAGCAGAGCACGATCAAGTGATCGCCGGCCTCCACCGTCGAGTGTGTGCTGCAGTGGATGTGGGCGACCGCACCATCGAGGGCCGGGGCGTGCCAATCCGAGACGTGCCACGAGACCTGGTCGAACTTGTCGCCCCTCGGCACCGCCATCGTGCGGCACAGCGAGAGTTGGTCGTGAGCGAGGACGTTGATGCACAGAGTGGGAGCCTTGGCCAGCCGAGCATACGTTCGTGAGCTCTTCTGCGGCATGAACGACACCAGGGGTGGCTCCAGCGAAACCGCGCTGAAAGTACCGATGACCATTCCGATCGGTTCGTCGTCATCGAACCCGGTGGCCACGGCGACACCAGTGGGGTAGTGGCCGATGACCTCGCGAAACACCGCCGGGTCGACACCGGTCCGTTCTTCGGGGACGGTCACATGATCACCTCCTGACCGTGTTGTGAACATGGGCACGCAGCAACGCTAGGCAGATCGTGAGCACGAGCCCAGTTCGCGGTTCCGCCCCTCGGACCGTGATGTTCTCGTTGAGAAGGTGCCACTCGGGGGTGTGCGGGAAGTCGGTTCGTCGTGCCGGTTGCCGGAACGCCGGACTCCTCTCGGGGGAATCTCACCGACCACACTGCGGAGGCGCATCGCCTACCACAGGAGCGCTTATGCCTTCCCTCATCGGAAAACGCCGCGCGTGGTTCACGGTCGGGTTCTCCACCTTGGCCATGACGCTCTCGGTCAACGGACTGGTCTTGGCGCCCTACGGAATCATGATCAAACCCATTGGCGACGAGTTCGGCTGGTCGCGCACCACCGTCACCGGTGCTCTGAGCCTCTTCGCCTTGACCGCGGCGCTGGTGATGCCACTGATGGGTGGGCTGCTCGACCGCTATGGGTTCCGCAGGGTGGTCGTTCCCGGGGTGCTCATCAGCGGCATCCTGCTGGCGTTGCTCGCGGTGGTGCCCCCGTCGATCGCGCTGTGGTTCCTCATCATGGGTGTTCTCGGTGTCGTTTCCACCCCGCAGAACGGTGTTCCCTACTACAAACTCGCCTCTCAGTGGTTGGATGGTCGACGAGGTTTGGCGTTGGGGATCATCGGGACCGGCGGGGCGGTTGGCGGCGCCTTGGTCCCCCAGTACGTCGGAGCTCTCATCGAGCTCTTCAACTGGCGGTTGGCGTTCCTCGGGCTCGGCATCCTGCTGGTCGTCGTGACATTGCCCATCGCCTCGTTCCTGCTGCGCGAGCCGTACCGGCACGAACTCCCACAGCTGAAGGTTCACCACGAAAGCGGTGAGCTTCCTGGGATGGAGTTGGGAGAAGCGTTGCGGTCTCGGAAGTTCTGGCAACTCATCGTGGCCGTGCTGCTGGTTGGCTCAGCGGTCCCGGGAGTGGTTGTGCAGATGGTTCCCCTCCTGACGGATCAGGGGTTGTCCACGGACCTGGCAATCGTGATCGTGTCCGCGATGGGACTCGCCACGATGTTCGGCCGCCTGGCCGGCGGCTTCCTCCTGGACTACCTGCACGCTCCTAGAGTGGCAGCAGTCGTCTTCTCAGCCCCCATTCTGGGATTCATCCTGCTCACCAACGGTGATTTCGTCCCCGCCTTGATCGGTGCGCTGCTGGTCGGGATGGCTCTCGGTGGTGAGGGCGACTTGGTCTCCTACATGACCTCCCGTTACATGGGAGTCAGGTTCTTCGGGCAGATCTACGGCATCTTCATGGCCGTGCTGGCGTTCGGCTACGCTTTCGGCCCGTTCGCCTTCGCAGCGTCCTACGATCTCACCGGTTCCTACGATGCCGCTTTCATGGTCGCCGGTGCGGGATTGGTCGTCTCGAGCTTGTTGGTTCTGCGGATGGGCCCCTACAACTACCCACCGATTCCGGCGTCGCACCGCCCGTCGGACGTGGATGACGCGGAAGGACTCTCGCCGACGCAACCCGGTGCATGAGCCACTCCCGCTCTCTGCGGGGCCGTTCTTCGTCTCAAACCGTTCGGCAATGGCTCCGCGATTGGATCGTCGAGCCGCGCACCGTCAATGACTCAGGGAGTGACCCGTGTCCGAAACCACCTCTGCTTCGACGAAGTTGAGCAGACGATCCTTGCTCGGCAAGAGTTCCACGATCGCCGTCGCCGCCGCTGGATCCGCTTGGGCGGCCTCCTGCGACACCGGTTCCGAGAGTGCTGCGGTGGAAGACGGGACCGCGCCCGCGTCGCCAGGGTCGCAAGGGGATCGTCTGGTGTTGCTGGGCACGGGCGGCGGACCGATCTGGTGGCCCGGTACCGACCGCAGGGGCTTCGCCGCGGCAGTGGTCGCCAACGAGAAGGTCTACCTGATTGATTGCGGCGCGGGAGTGGGGGAGCGCCTGAAGCAGGCATACCTCGTGCCTCCGGAGAAGCAGAAGCCCGATCGGTCCGGGGGATTGGAGCAACTCCGAGGGGTGTTCCTGACCCATTTGCACTCCGACCACACGATCGACTACTTCAACCTCTTTCTCTACGGCTGGTTCAACGGGCTCCGCGATGTGGAGTCACCGGTCGACGTCTACGGTCCCGGGCGGCGTGGCGAGCTCGAACCGGTGTTCACGCCGCCGGGGAAGAAGGCATCTGAGCCGCCCGTGATCAATCCGGAGAACCCGACACCGGGAACGGTCGACATGACCGAGTACCTGTATCAGGCGTACGCGCTTGACGTGAACGACCGCATGCGCGACGGCGGCCAGCCGAACCTGCGCGACCTGGTGCACGTCCACGACATCGATCCGCCGCTTCCGCAGGGCTTCGATCCGAATGAGACTCCCGCGCCGTCGATGGATCCCTTCCTCGTGCACGAGGACGAGAACGTGCGGGTCACGGCGACACTGGTCGACCACCGTCCGATGTTCCCCGCGTTCGGATTCCGGTTCGACACCCCCAGCGGCTCCGTCGTCTTCTCCGGGGACACGTGCCGCAGCGAGAACCTGATCGAGCTGGCTCGGGATTGCGACCTGCTGGTGCACGAGGTGATCAGCTGGGACTACATCAACCGGGCATCGTCACCCGCGGGA
The DNA here is from genome assembly GCF_004349225.1 of Saccharopolyspora karakumensis. Lineage (NCBI taxonomy): Bacteria > Bacillati > Actinomycetota > Actinomycetes > Pseudonocardiales > Pseudonocardiaceae > Saccharopolyspora > Saccharopolyspora karakumensis. The sequence continues at coordinate 3,032 of NZ_SMLA01000013.1, read as the reverse complement.
AGGAACCACCTGCTGCAGTCGCACACCCCCGTCGATCAGGTGGGCCGAGTCGCTGCCGACTGCGGTGCGAGAACACTGGTGCTCGCGCACATCGTCCCGGGCAATTGCCCCGATGAGAAGCTGCTCGCTGCGCAAGAGGGCTACACCGGTGAGTTGGTGATCGGCAGGGATCTCATGCAGATCCCGCTCCGCGGTTGAAGCCCTTCGCAGATCGGGCGTTCGGTCGTGCCGATCCTGCGGACATGCCGAGAGATCACGGGCGTTCATGTGCGTACCGCTGTGCGGGACGTACGCCTGGTTCGAGGCGTGCGTGTGCCTCGAAAGTGGGAGCCATGTCCCAGACCACGATTATCACCGCGGTGAGCGACCCACGCATCGCAGCAGCCGCCGCCGCAGTGTCAGGACTCGAAGCGCTCTCCTTCCGTTTCGAGCGAGGAGCCACAACATGAACAAGTGCAAGGTCGCGATCATCGGGTCGGGCAACATCGGCACCGACCTCATGATCAAGGTGCTGCGCCGTTCGGAACACCTCGAGATGGGTGCGATGGTGGGGATCGACCCGGCGTCGGACGGGTTGGCGAGAGCTGCGCGCTTGGGAGTGCCCACCACCGCGGCGGGGATCGACGGGCTCGTCGAGATGCCGGAATTCGACGACATCGAGATCGTCTTCGACGCGACTTCGGCCAAGGCCCACGTCGCGAACAACGCCCGCCTGGCACCGTTGGGCAAGCGCATCATTGATCTGACACCAGCGGCCGTAGGTCCGTATGTCGTGCCGGCTGTCAACACCGATGAGCATCTGGACGCGCCCAATGTGAACATGGTGACGTGCGGGGGCCAGGCGACCATTCCTGTGGTCGCGGCGGTATCGCGCGTGGCGCCGGTGGCCTACGCGGAGATCATCGCCTCGATCGCATCGAAGTCGGCAGGCCCGGGCACCCGCGCCAACATCGACGAGTTCACGGAAACCACTTCTGAGGCGATCGTGTCGGTAGGCGGAGCTCACCGGGGCAAGGCGATCATCATCCTCAATCCCGCAGAACCCCCGCTCGTCATGCGGGACACGGTCCTCTGCTTGGCCTCGGCTGCGGACTCCGCGACGCTCGAGGACATCCGACGGTCGGTTGAGGAGATGGTCGCTGACGTCGCGGCGTACGTACCCGGGTATCAGCTCAAGCAGCAGGTCCAAATCACCGAGATCCCGACCGATCAGCCCGTCGAGACGCTGTTCGCGGACGTGCCACGGCCCACGCACCAGGTCTCGGTCTTCCTCGAGGTCGAGGGAGCTGCGCACTACCTGCCCGCTTATGCAGGCAACCTCGACATCATGACCTCCGCCGGCCTGCAGATCGCCGAGCGCATCGCCCGGCACAACGGAGCCGCCCGATGAACCAGCACAGGCTTTTCATCCAGGACGTGACCCTCAGGGATGGGATGCACGCGATGCGACACCGCATCGCGCCATCGGACATCAAGCGAATCGTGGCCTCGCTCGACGCAGCGGGCGTCAGCGCGATCGAGGTCTCCCACGGCGACGGCCTAGCAGGCGGGTCGCTCAACTACGGTCCTGGCTCGCACACCGACTGGGAATGGATCGAGGCCGCTGCCGACGTGATGGAACGCGCGCGGCTCACGACGCTGCTGCTGCCCGGCGTTGGAACAGTGCGCGACCTCAAGCGGGCGTACGACCTCGGTGTCCGCTCGGTCCGGATCGCCACGCACTGCACCGAGGCTGATGTCGCCGCGCAGCACATCGAGACTGCGCGTGAGATCGGCATGGATGTGTCGGGATTTCTGATGATGAGCCACATGGTGCCCGCCGCCGAGTTGGCCCAGCAGGCCAAGATGATGGCGTCGTGCGGAGCGCACTGCGTTTACATCACCGATTCAGGCGGGCGGCTCACCATGGCCGGCGTTGCGGAAAGAGTGCGGGCCTACCGCGATGTCCTCGGGCCGGGCACCGAGATCGGCATCCACGCTCACGAGAACCTGTCGCTCTCCGTGGCGAACTCCGTCACGGCCGTGGAGAACGGTGTGACCCGAGTAGATGCGTCCTTGGCGGGCCACGGTGCCGGTGCTGGGAACTGCCCCATCGAGGCGTTCATCGCGGTCGCCGACATCTACGGATGGGACCACGGATGTGACCTGTACGCCCTTCAGGACGCCGCGGACGATGTCGTCCGCCCGCTCCAGGACCGTCCAGTGCGCGTCGACCGGGAGACTCTCACGCTGGGCTACGCCGGGGTGTACTCGAGCTTTCTGCGTCATGCCGAAGCTGCGTCCGCGCGCTACGGGATCGATGTCCGCACGCTCCTGCTCGAATCGGGTCGCCGAGGACTGGTGGGTGGCCAGGAGGACATGATCGTCGACATCGCGCTGACGCTGGTCGCGGAGCGGGAGCGGGAGAGCGGCTGACAGAGAGCGAGTCTCGCGTCGCGAGCGGCCAGTACCTGTCCCAGTGCGGAGCAGGAGTCCGGGGACAAGACGGGGGCCGCACGGTGTGCACGGTCCCCGCGTCAGGCTTGCGGAACCACAACCCTTGTACCTTCATGCTCACCTGACCAGCGAAAACACCGGCGCGGGACTGGGAGTCAAGGGGTCGTGGGTTCGAATCCCGCCGTCCCGACGGCTGTGACCAGCGGGTTCACCGATAGGTGACCCCGCTGGTTTCGTTTTGTGGGGTTGTGGTCGCAATGTGGTCGCCTCCTGTTTGATCGTGCTCTGGTGTGATCGGGCTAAGCGGCTTGGGCCGCGTTGAGTGTGTCGGCCATGGCGTCGACGGCTGCGTGTGCGGTGTGGCGTGCGAGGTGGCCGTAGATGTTGACGGTGACCGAGAGGGTTGAGTGGCGCATGGTCTTGGGGGCCACGCCGAGTGGGACGTTGCTGGCGATCAAGAGGGTTGCGGCTAGGTTCTGTCCTGTAATTGATCTAGCGGCGCGGTCTGGTTTGATCTTGGGTTGTGGTGGGTCGTGGTGAGTTGACGGATCGCGCGTGGGCGCGGATTGAGCCGCTGTTACCGCCGGTGTCAGGGA